>NATI01000085.1 GCA_002085265.1 Candidatus Omnitrophica bacterium 4484_49
CGGCAGTGTTAAAAAGGATGAAATGGGCGGATTCATAGAAGATGAAATGAATCTGAGCCAAGATGGAAGCGCTTGGATATCTGAAAATGCCCGGGTGTACGGAAACGCCCGGGTGTATGGAAACGCATGGGTATACGGAAATGCCCTTGTTTCCGGGGACGCCCGAGTATCTGGAAATGCCCGGGTGTACGAGAACGCTTGTGTATACGGAAATACCCGGGTATACAAGAACGCCTGTATATACGGAAATACCCGGGTATACGAGGACACCTGGGTATACGGAAATGCCCGGGTGTACGAGAACGCCTGTGTATATGGAAATACCCGGGTATACGAGGACGCCTGTGTATTCGGAAATACCCGGGTATATGAGAACGCCTGGGTATATGGAAATACCCGGGTGTACGGAAACGTCTGGGTATACGGAAACGCCCGGGTATATGAGAACGCCGGGGTATATGGAAATACCCGGGTGTACGGAAACGTCTGGGTATACGGAAACGCCCGGGTATACGAGGACGCCTGGGTATATGGAAATATCCGGGCACTTGAAAACGCCATAATACATGGGAATACTCGTATTTTTGGGAATGCTCGTATATCCGGGGATGCTCTCATTATATAAAACTATATAACTATTAACAATTTAACGAAGGAGGTTTAATATGTTTTACAGGACAGATACAGCAGGAAATGCAGTATTATTCCATGACTCTGGAGAGGTGGTAACATGCCTTCCAGAGGAATATTGTAATATTTATTCAGTAGACAGCTCCTTATCGGTGTGCTACGAGCATCCAGAAGGAATTATTATTTCCATTAAGGATGCAAAGCGGATCGGTATTCCAGCAGAAGATGATTGGACGGATTAACCCGCTCACCGACCGACTAGTTACAGGACAAACAGGAACGGCTTCCAGCTGGTATCGATGGCAAGGGAGTAAAACAAACGAAGGAGGTTAAAATGTCTAAAAAATATGAATTGATTCAGAATACTATATCAATTAATAATAAAAAATTATACCAAATAAGGGTACTTAAAAACTTTGGCATTGTTAAAAAAGGGAATCTAGGTGGATTCATAGAATCCAAAGAGAATCTGAGTCATGATGGGGACTGTTGGATATCTGAAAACGCCTAGGTATATGGAAATGCCCGTGTATCTGAAAACGCCTAGGCATATGGAAATGCCCGTGTATCTGAAAATGCCCAGATATATGGGGATGCCTGGGTATATGGAAATGCAATTGTTTCATTTTAATGAGAAAAAAGAACTATGGAAACCCGGAAAACCAAAACTACATAACATGAAGTTATGGAAAGCTTTGTGTAAAGAAAAAGATATTAAGATATAATAAATATTCCACTAAATAAGGATGAAGATAAATGATGAGTAAATCAAAGGCCGAGAAAAATAAACAAAATCTTAAAGGGGCAAATCTCCAAGGGGCAGATTTCACTGGGACAAACCTCATGCAGGCAAATCTTCGAGGGGCAAATCTCATGCAGGCGAATCTCAATGAGGCAAAACTCAATGGGGCAAAACTCATACGAGCAGATCTCACTGGGGCAGATCTCACTGGAACAGACCTCACTGGGACAGACCTCACTGAAGCAAAACTCACTGATACAAATTTTACTAGGGCTATTCTCATTGAGGCTAAACTTATCCGGGCAGATCTCACTGGGACAAATTTCACTAGAGCAAACCTCATGTGGGTAAATCTCACGCTGGCAGACCTCACAGGAGCAATTTTCACTGAGACTAAACTCATGCAGGCAATTCTCATTGAGACAAATTTCACTAGAGCAAACCTCATGCAGACTAAACTTACTGAGGCAGACCTCACTAGGGCAAATCTCATGCGGGCGAATCTTACGCTGGCAGACCTCACAGGGGCAAATCTCACTGAGGCAAACCTCATGCAGGCTAATCTCATTGAGACAAATCTCACTAGAACAAATCTCACTAGAACAAATCTCACTGGGGTAGAACTCACTAGGGCAATTTTCATGAGGGCAAATCTCACTGGAGCTAAATTCATTGGGGCAAATCTCACTGAGACAGATTTCACTATGGCAAATCTCACCAAGGCGGATTTCACTGGAGCAAAACTCATCGGGGCAGATCTAACTGATATAAATCTCCAAGGAGCAAATCTTATGTGGGCCTAAGACAAATCTTATGGGGACAAATCTTATCGGGGCTGATCTCACTGAGACAGTCCTCCGAGGAGCAAATCTCACTGGGGCAAACCTCATGCGGGCGAATCTCATGTGCACAAATTTCACGCGGGCGAATCTCACTGAGGTAAAACTCATGCTGGCAAATCTTACTGAGACAAATCTCCGAGGGGCAAACCTCATGTGGGCAATTCTTAAGGGGGCAAATCTTACTGAGACAAATCTTACTGAGGCAAATCTCCAAGGGGCAAACCTCAGCGGTGCTAATCTCACTGGAGCAAAACTCACTGGAGCGGACCTCAGAGAAGCTAATTATAGCATATTGATTATGCACCGGATTGACTGGGGTGAACTGTCGGATGAGTTAACATTAGAATTAATGAGGCATAATGCTGAAATCTGTGGCAATAAAGCAATGACTGATTGGGTTAAGGGGGGACAATGTCCATTTAGTACCGGTAATATACAGAAATTGTTTCATTTTAATGAGAAAAAAGAACTATGGAAACCCGGAAAACCAAAACTACATAACATGAAGTTATGGAAAGCTTTGTGTAAAGAAAAAGATATTAAAATATAAGGATGGAGATAAATGTTGAGCAAATCAAATGTCGAGAAAAGCAAAAAAAATCTCCAAGGAGCAAATCTCCGAAGAGCAAATCTCCGAGGAACAAATCTCACTGGCGCAAATCTCAATGAAACGAATCTTTTAAAGATAGTGATGATAAGGCCATCGAAAGGATCGAAAATAGATTCATGGAATTAGTTAGAAAGATTAATCAAGAATTGTCAGAAATTTTAAGCGACGGTAGTTATGATAATAATGGCCGGGAAGTTATTATTTCTTGGCCGGAAATAAAATAAGGGTACTTCTGAAGGAAGGGGCTCTTCGGGCTTTGGGCCTCTTCCTTATAATGAAATCAATAAAAACATATTCTATCGCAATGGGCCAAAAAATAAAAAAGACAGATAACTTTTTAAAAATGCCCGAAAGATTATCTGCCTTCCAGAGTTACTAATGAATCCTGTATAAAATATATATGAAAATATTTCACTTAGAACTTATAATAAGTCTCTTGAAAAACTTAAAAAACATCAACTGCTCATGGCTAAAGCCCGGGGGTTTTTTCTCATAAGGACCCGTGAATCAAAATATGTAGTATGCGGTTAGTTCAAATACTGAGCGGCATAGATGAAAATTTAGATAAACTTATCTTGGAAAAATTAAAAAAATAAGAAGTAGTACTAACTCTACAATTCAGGAGGTATTAAATGGAAAAAATTAATCCAATGGATATTACATTTCAATATGGTTATTATGGATATATGATATTATATAAAGGAAAGACTATAGGTGGTGCCGGGACTCTGAATAAGAGTAGAAAATCAATTTCTAATTTAGAATATTTCAGAAAAATGGCTGAATTAACTCGAAGAGATATTCTATTCGGAAGAATAAGACCTGATATGAAATTTCTTATCGAAAAAATAAACAGAGAAGTTGATGCCTAGTAAAGATTTACTAAAAGTTCATTACAATTTTTGGACAAATTAACAAGAATTTACTCTTTCTCCGAGGTTTAAATTATGAAACTAAGTACATTAAAAGTTGGTGACGTTTTGAAAATTTCAAAGAAGATTTTTAAAAAACCGAAAATATTAGTTCTATCCGGAGTGATTGATATAGAACGTCTTTCTTCCAGAAAAGAAGGAAAGATAATTTATTTTAATATAAAGGGATATAAACTTTTAAAGGATAATAGTGGAGATGAAACATTTTATTTAAACAGAATAACTCCTGAAGAAGTTCTTAATGATTTTTATGAACTTGAAAAAGCTGAAATTGAAAAAATAGACATTAAAGAACTTCCTTTATTTATTAATTGGCCCATAACCAAATGGTTTGGAAGAGCTCTCAATAAGGAAATGTACGGTCATGGTGAAAGTATATATGACTATTTAATGAAAACACTTAGAAACGATATTTCTTCCAATGCTGCTCGTATCTCTGGTAGTGAAAACCTGAAATAAAAAGAGAAACAGTTCCCATGGATAAAAGAGATTATTCCATAGTACGGCATAAAGTATCCGGTAAAAGATTAAAATCTTATTGGAAAGGTTATTAAAATGACTCGACAGGAACGATTGAAAATGCTTGAAAACAATGCCAGAATTAATGAGGAAAATTACAGAACCGGTAAAATAACTCAGGAACAATACCAAATTCAAAAAAAGGATACCAAACTTCGATTATCGGAACTCAGAAAAACAATTAGACGTACAAAGGAACAAACTAAAAAAAAATTAATAAAAAAATTAATAGAAGAATATGAATCGGCTTCTATGGGATATGAACATATATCAGATTGTTCTATAAAAGTCACTAATATAAGATGCAATGAAAAGGATGATACCATTTTTGCCAATGTTACTTTTTCTGATTCTACTTTCAATATATTACATAAACAGCAAATGAAATATTCTTTAAAAGAACTCGAACGATTTCAAAAAGAACATAAAAATTATGGAACAGGAAAATTCAATTAAAATATATCATTCTATATATTATAAAATAATAACGAGCGGTTATACGGACAGATATCTATCTGCTAATTCTTTTATTTCCGCCCACGTTACAAAAGAAGGACTTTCTGTTATTCATCGATATAATAATATGGAGGAACTATTTAAGGGATTACAACAAATATTTTCATGGAATTTGAACACCATAGAAGAATACATGGAAAAACATAAGGAAATTAAAAAACAGGAAATAATTTCATTACATATAAAAGGAAGAAGTGATCGGCATACTTATACAGACTGTATTATAACAGATGAGGATGTTAAAAGTATTGAGGCTTACATACTATTATATAGAGAAGAAAAGATTGCCAAAAAGTATTTGGAAAGTCTTAACAGCAGTAAAGGATTAGAGGAAAGCAGAGAACAATTAAAGGCCTATCCATTAAAACCTGTCATAGAAAATATAGTTAAATATCAGTTAAAAAAATGTAATGATCATAATAGGGAAGTTAAGGGACATCCATACGGGACTAAATATATAGAATGTGATAAATTCCTTGAGATGCCTGCAAATGAACTTCCTTTATATATTGATTATGACTTTAAATCCGATACGGCTAAAAATATTTTTAAAAAAAGATTGAGTGGGGAAATAAAATAAGGAGTCTACGGCTTTTTAAAAAGAATCTGGAGAGTTATATGAAATTCATTGAAAAGAAAAATCTGATTAAAGCAGAAAATTCTGAAGATTCTGTTTATATTGCTGCTTTTAATATTGAGAAAAAGAGAAAGTCTTTTTTTCTCAGTCCGGATGATTGGGATGAATTTACTGAATATCTTGTAAAAAAAGACTCGAATATAATACCTGAAATTGAGTATTATATAGACACCGAATGCTTCGAAAGACCTTGCTGACTTTGTACAGGCAGTAGTTGACGGTATCGAAGGTGAAATCGGCGACATTGTTTTTCATAAATAGTGTTGAGACGGTGCAGTTTCAAAAGCGAAATTCTTCTTACCAGTGATTTATATTTGGATGTAGATAATGTTACAACACAGAAAGGAGATGATAAAACAAACCGAAAAGGTTATTTTAATGGAAAATGAAAAAATGATTCACGATTCCAGAATAATTTAGAAGAAGAGATTTTCATGAAAAACCCTGCAACTATACAGAAAATTGAGGAAGTATTATGTCCTTGTGATAGTGGAAAGAAATAAAAAATGTTGTATGAAAAATAAGAGAGGTAAATTATGAATAGACAGATCAAAAATAGATACACTAATGAAATAATAGTAAAAAGTAAAAAATATTCTTCTACTAAAATTGCGGTTGAGAAAAATAAACAAAATCTCAGTGAGGCGAATCTCAGAGAAATAAATCTCAGTGGGACAGAACTCAGTGGGGCAGATCTTATCTTGGCAGATCTCAGTGAGGTAAATCTCTATGGGGCAAATCTCACTGGGGCAGATCTCTATGGGACAGATCTCTATGGGGCGGATCTCAGAGAGGTATATCTTAGAAAGGCATATCTCAGAGGAGCAAATCTTAATGAGGCAAATCTTAATGGGGCAAATCTTAGTGAGGCATATCTCATCTGGGCAAATCTCATCCGGACAAATCTCAGACGAGCAAATCTCAGTGAGGCGAATCTCAGTGAGGCAAATCTCATCTGGGCAAATCTCAGGCAGGCAAATCTCAGTGAGGCAAATCTCAGTGAGGCAAATCTCAGTGAGGCAAATCTTAATGAGGCAAATCTCAGTGGGGCAAATCTTTGGAAGACAGATCTCAGAGGGGCAAATCTCAGGCGGGCAAATCTCAGTGGGGCAAATCTCAGGCGGGCAAATCTTAATGGGACAGATCTTTGGAAGACAAATCTCAATGAGGTAGATCTCAGAGAAGCTAATTATAGCATATCAATCATGCACCAGATTGACTGGGGGGAGCTTTCGGATGAATTAACATTAGAATTAATGAGACACGATGCTGAAATCTGTGGCAGTAAAGCAATGACTAATTGGGTTAAGGGAGGTAAGTGTCCATTTAGTACCGGTAATATACAGAGATTATTTTATTTTAATGAGAAAAAAGAACTATGGAAATCGGGAAAACCAAAACTGCATAAAATGAAATTATGGAAAGCTCTGTGTAAAGAAAA
>NATI01000035.1 GCA_002085265.1 Candidatus Omnitrophica bacterium 4484_49
GTAAACTATTTTTCGCAGACTAAAGTAGACTAAAATTTATTTATTAACCCTATCAGTAATATTATCTATATCTTCCTTGGTATTTAAATTTATCCTAAAGGCGGAAGTCTTGAGGGCGTAAACTGGCTCTTTCTCTCTTATGGCCATGTTAATGGCAACGGGAACATGATACTCTCTATCTATGCCGGGATTTACCTTCTTCAGGTATTTAAAAATTTTGGGAGATAAACACATAACCCCAATTGCGGTATATTCTGAAAATGATTTTTTAGGCTTCTCAACTATTTTAATGACTCTATGTCCTTTCACAACCACCTCATTATCCCGCCTGTCATCTTTTTTAACCACCAGAGTGGCAAGAGGTTTAAACTTATCGTGAAATTCAAGGAGACGCCTGTAATTGAAATTGGTAATCAGGTCACAATAACTTAAAAGAAAATCTCTCTTTATCACCCTCTCCCCAGACAGAACTGCTCGGGCTGTGCCTTCTGCTTTTTTCTGATATAGATATTTTACAGGATAATTTTTCAAAATCTGCCTGAATACCTGTTCATATTCTGGTTTTATTACAACAAAAATCTCCCCTATACCTGTACCTGCGGTGATTATTTTATCCAGCGTGTAGGTCACCAGGGGGCGACCGTTAATTGGAACTAAGGGTTTGATAAACCTTGGAAAGTATTTTCTTAATCTCTTACCCTCTCCCGCTGCCAGAACCACTGCCTGCAATCTATCTCACAATTTCAGTTCCTACACCTTCTGTAGTAAATACTTCCAGCAAAATAACATGAGGGATTCGGCCATCAAGGATATGTGTCTTTTTCACCCCATTCTCCAGGGCTTTAAGACAGGCCTGAACTTTAGGAATCATCCCTCCACTTATAGCACCAATTTTAATCAACTGGTTCACATCCTTAGCATGCAGGGTAGAAATTAAACTTTCCTCATTTCCTTTTTCTCTGAGAATTCCCTTGACATCTGTCAATAGAACCAGTTTTTCTGCTTTAAATGCTACCGCTAAACTGGAAGCCATATCATCGGCATTTATGTTGTACAGCTTTCCTCTCTCATCTTTCCCTACAGGCATAACTACTGGAATCCGCGATTTCCTGAGATAGTTCAGGAACACCTGTTTCTTTATCTCTCTGACCTTCCCGACATAACCGAGTTTTCTTGATTCTGGTTCTACTCTGATTACATCTCTTTCCCCGGGGTTTATGCTTACTGCACTTGCATCCAGTTTGACCAGTTCTGCAACCAGATCCTGATTGACCTCCATAAGGACATCGTATACTATCCTCAATGTCTTCTTATCAGTGACCCTTTTGCCTTCAACAAATTCTATCTTCCCCCCCTGTCTGGTCACTCTCTCGGTAATTTTATATCCTCCACCATGAACAATCACTGGCTTTATACCCACAATGGAGAGAAAGGCTATATCCTGCAGGATGTTTTTCTTTGCCTGCTCACTTAAAAGCGCCCTCCCCCCGTATTTTATAACCACGACTTTTCCCTTAAATTGTTTAATATAGGGAAATGCCTCTACCAGAATACCTGCCTTCTTAATGTATTCCTCCATCAGCTATTTAACCTTACATATTCAGGTGATAAATCTGTGGTGTATAGAAAATAATCTGCCTTACCTTTTTTCAAATCCACTGTGATATCAACTTCAAAGTTATCTTCCAGATACTTCTTTACTTTTCCTTTCTTCTTATAAAGGCTAATTCCATTAGTAACCACTTTTTCCCTGCCATAATAGACATCAAACTCTTCCCCAATACCGACTCTTAAAGAACCAACAGCAGAGATAATCCTCCCCCAGTTGGGCGAATTCCCATACATGGAGGATTTAAATAACACAGAACCTGCAATTCTCCTGGCAATTTTTTCAGCAATATTTGAATTCCTTGCTCTCTTTACCACAACTTTTATAATTTTAGTCGCTCCCTCACCATCATTTATAACCATATATGCTAAATCCTGAAGCACCCCGGAAATTGCCTTTTTAAACTCTGCTATTTTCTTGGCAGTATCTATTCTTACTCCCCGCATGGAATTAGCAAAACACAGTAAAGTATCATTTGTGCTCTGCTCTTCATCCACAGAAATTCTATTAAATGTTATATCTACTGCCTGCCTGAGGACAGAAGATAAAACACTCCGGCTTATCTCAACATCTGTAAACAAGAAGCATAGAGTGGTAGCCATTTCAGGAGCAATCATACCTGCTCCCTTAGCCACTCCCAGTATCATACCTCCACAATTTAAGTGTCTGGCTGCAATTTTGGGATAGGTATCAGTAGTCATAATTGCGCTGGCAAAATCCATAACTTTATTTTTGTCCACAGAGGAGAGCAGTTTTCGCAGGCTGTTTATGATTTTATTTTCCGGAAGGGGTTCACCGATTATCCCCGTGGAGGCAAGCAATACCTCTTCAGTTTTTATATCCAATTTCTGAGCGAGTTTTGCACATATATTCAATGCCGTCCTGTAACCTCTTTCTCCGGTCGCACAGTTAGCATTGCCACTGTTCACTATCAAAGCTCGAGCATAACCTCTTTTAATATGATTTTTACACACCAGTAAAGATTGAGATTTATATTCGTTAGTGGTAAATACTCCCACCACACGAGCAGGATTTTCTGAAATTACAATCCCGAGGTCTCTACTTTTCTTTTTGAGACCACAATTTATACCGTTAAACAGATATCCTTCAGGAACTTTCATATAAGTCCTGTTGTTTCATTTAAGCCCAGGGCAACATTCATATTCTGGACCGCCTGGCCTGCTGCTCCCTTACCGAGATTATCCACACAGGAAATGATAAAGAATGTATTTCCATCAAGCCAATCTAAATATCCCAGGTCGCAGAAGTTGGTATACAGGACATCTTTAAGTTCGGGAACTTCCCTTTTCCTGTAAATCCTTATAAACTTTTCCAGTCTATAATAATTCTTATATATAGTGAATATCTCCTTACTGGGCTTTTTAGGAAAATGAATGTAAACCATATTAATTATTCCCCGAATCAAAGGAACCACTTGAGGAATGAATGAGAATTTCTCCCTGGATTTTAATTGTAATACCTGAACTATTTCTGGAATATGCTGATGACCATTGACCTTATAAGGCTTGATATTTTCTGCTACTTCCGCATATAAAAGACCGATGTCCTTTTTTCTCCCCGCACCAGAAATTCCTGATTTGGAATCTACAAGTATATCTACATTCCTGAGCAGTCCTGCTTTCATCAACGGGTAAAGTGCGAGGATAATACCGGAAGGGTAGCAACCGGGGTTGGCTATAAGTTTAGCATTTTTTATCTTCTCCCTATTTATCTCCGTAAGTCCATAAACTGCACGTTTCAAATTCTTTAAGTCCCTGTGATTGACCCTATACCATTTTTTATATACCGTGGGGTCTTTTAACCTGTAATCAGCAGAAAGGTCAACAACAAGTCTTACTTTATTTATTATTCTGGGTACATAATTCATTGATACTGTATGAGGTAAAGCCAGGAAAACCACATCCAGTTTTTTAACCTCGTCTGTTGAAAACCGTTTTATCTTTACATCCAGAAGTCCCTTAAATTCCGGACAAATTTTGGAAAAAACTTCCCCTCCTGGCTTTATTTCATGTGCCCATAATCTGGTAATCTCTACCTGGGGATGGTTTAAAAGATACCTCACCAACTCCCTTCCAGTATAACCCCGGGCACCAGCAATTCCTACTTTTATCATCTCCAACCTCCTGTTGTCAGAATTATCAAACCTATTATACAACAATACAGACCAAAAGGTGAAAGTTTCTTATTAATCAAAGTGGTTTTTAAAACATGAAGGGATACTAAACCTGCAATAAATGTCACTATAAAACTTGAAAACATGACAAAAAATCCGGTGTGATTTAAAAAAGCAGTGATATTTTTAAACTCATATATCCCACTTGCTATCAGGGTAGGAATAGCAAGGAGAAAGGAAAATTTAAAAGCCTGTTCTCTATTCACTCCCAGAAGGACGGCAGAAGCGATAGTGATTCCAGAACGAGAAATACCTGGAAGTACAGCTAACCCCTGGGCTAATCCTATTACTATTACTTGAGATATTCTCAGATCTTGAGAACTTACCATCTTTACCCTGTCACTTAAAATCAAGAACATAGCAGTGACTATAAATGCCGCTCCCAGATAAATACCGTTATCCAGAAAATAAAGGATAGAGTTCTTTAAAAGAAGAACAACAACTACTGTGAATACAGATGCTATAAAAATATGTAACAGATATTTTCTATCTTTAAGTGCGGTAATTATTTCTCTCCAGAAATATACAACTACCACCAGAAGGGTCGCGATGTGAAGGTAAACTATCAAACTTAATCTTTGAGAAGAAATTCTTAAGATTTTCTCCAGGAGTACCAGATGGCCGCTACTGCTTAATGGCAGAAATTCAGTGATTCCTTGAATGAGGGCTAATACCAGAAAATATATTTTCACCTATATATTTCTAATACCTTGGGAACAATATTGGGATCGAACTGGGAGCCGGAATTTTTTTCTATTTCAATAAGTGCTTCCTGAAATGTGAGGGTAGGCCGATATGGTCTTTTGGAGGTCATGGCATCTAAAGCATCTGCTATACATATAATCCTTGCTCCCAGAGGAATCTCTTCCTCCTTTAATCCCTGAGGGTATCCTTTTCCATCCCATCTTTCATGATGATACCCTGCAAAACTGAATTTTTTAAATGCAGGAACGCTTTCTAAAAGTTCAATAGTTAAACTGGCATGGGCTCTTACAATTTCCCACTCTTTTTCGGTAAGCAAGGCTGGTTTTTCAATTATCTCACTGGGAATTGCTAATTTACCCAGATCATGAAGGTAACTGGCAATCTTTACCTCTTCTACTTCCTGAGGAGAAAGTCCTAAAGCATTAGCAATCTGAACCGCATAAAGGACATCAGCATATATATGTCCGGGAGAACTGGTTCCAAGTTTGGACTCAATTACATATCCAATATATTCATAAACCAGATTGCCATCTAATTCGGAGGTTAAAAATTTAATCTCTTTTTTTCTATAACGGCTATAAAAAATGTTCTCTATAAGTCGATATTCATACAGGAAATTTTCACTCTTAGATAAGTTCTGGAGAATTTTGTATATCACGGGGTCAATTTCTCCGTTATTTTCCAAAAGATGAAGGGCATTCTCAGGAGTTATTTCGTTTCTATCCTTGCCAGAACGGGAATAAATATCAAATGCATCTGCTGCCCGCAAGATCCTGGCACCTAAGGGAATTTCCTCTTCTCTTAACTGTCGAGGATATCCTACACCTTTCCACCATTCATGATGGTGAAGAATGTAATCAGCAATCCTATGCTGTCCTTCAAACAAAAAGGGAAACATTCTTATAAGATGGGCACTGTTGTAACAGTGTTCTCGAATAACATCATTTATCATCTGGGTTTTTAAATCCGGAAAATGAATAAGGTGGAAGGCTCCTCCCGGGGCTCCAATATCATGAAGTAAGCCAGCAAAAAACAATATATCCTTCTCTTCAGGAATTAACTCCTCCCCAATTTTTTCAGCCAGATAGGCACATCTTAAACCATGATGGTAATTACTGTGAATTACCAAATCCTGAGTAAGGGAAAGCAAAACAAAGGAATCTTTAATCAGTTCTTCCCAGTCCTGTGTCAAATTCAATCTCCTATTTTTTCAAAACCTCTCTGAACCTTGTGGTCAATAATGGAACTATCTCAAACAGATCTCCCACTATTCCGTAATCAGCGACTTTAAAGATCGGCGCTTCCGGGTCTTTATTTATCGCTACTATTATATCAGAAGATTGCATTCCCACCAAATGTTGAATTTGGCCTGATATACCACAGGCTATATACAACCTGGGACATACAGTTCTCCCTGTCTGCCCCACCTGATGGGCATATGAAATCCAGCCTGCATCTACTGCTGCCCGGGAAGCACCCACTGCTGCCCCTAACACCTCTGCCAGTTCCTCAATAATTTTAAAATTCTCCGCCTTACCTAATCCTCTTCCTCCGGAAACAATTATATCCGCTTCCGCAAGATTAACTGTCTTTCCCACTTCATCTATCATATCTATAAGTTTGGTTTTAGAATTAAGTTTTCCATTATAATTTAAAACTTCCACCTCTCCTTTCCTCTCAGAATCAACAGGGGCTTCTTTCATTACTTTATGCCTAACAGTAGCCATCTGGGGTCTATGATTGGGAGTTATAATTGTGGCCATGATATTTCCACCAAATGCTGGCCTCGTCTGAAGAAGTATTTTCTTCGCAGGGTCTATCTCCAACCCCGTGCAATCTGCTGTCAATCCAGCGTGCACTTTAACAGCAACCCGGGAAATAAGAGCTCTACCAATTGTCGTTGCCCCTGCTAATAGAATCTCCGGTTTATATTTCTGGATTAAATCTACAAGGACCTGAGTATAAGGCTCATCCAGAAAATTCTCCAGGAGGGGGTCTTCTACGACTATAACCTTATCCGCTCCCCGATGTATCAATTCCTGAGCCCGGTTTTTTATCTTATACCCCAAAAGCACTGTCCATAATTCACAACCAAGATTATCAGCAAGTTCTCTACCTTTACCTAAAAGTTCATACACCACCGGCTGAATAACACCTCTTTTCTGCTCTCCGAATACCCAGACATTCTTATACTGAGAAAGATCTTTCTCCTCTTCTTTCCTCTCAATTATTATCGCTGAGAACTTACAGACAGAGACACACGCCGAACACAGGTTGCATTTTGTAAGATCAATTTCTACCTTATTATCACTGGTTTTAGATATTGCAGAAAACGGACAGACCTTGATACACAGTCCGCATCCAGTACATTTTTCCTTAATTACCCTGATCATCTTATTACCACATCCTTCAACTTCTCAACCAGACTGTCCACCACTTTCTGCGGCTCCCCTTCCAGAATCATCCCTTTTTCCCGAGGTGGGGGAGTAAATATTTTAACCACCCGTGTGGGGGACCCGTCCAATCCTATCTTCTCTTCCTCCAATCCCAGTTCATTAACTCCCCAAACAGGTATTTCAACTTTCCTGGCCCTGAGTTTGCCTTTTAAAGAAGGCAGACGGGGTTCATTAATTTCCTTCACAACTGTAAAAAGTGCTGGTAGAGGAATTTCAATTACATCAAAGCCTTCTTCCGTCATCCTTTCTACAATTGCTTTATCTTTGGTTATCTCTCTTATCTTCTTTACATAAGTAACCTGTGGTATGTCCAGCCAGGAGGAAATTCCAGGGCCAACCTGAGCGGTATCTCCATCGATTGCCTGCTTACCGCATAAAATCAAATTATAATCTCCAATCTTCTCAATTGCTCGCGCAAGCGTATAACTTGTAGCCCAAGTATCGGAACCAGCGAGTTTTCTATCAGTTATCAAAACTGCTGAATCAGCACCCATTGATATCGCTTCTCGCAATGCTTGATCTGCTTGTGGTGGTCCCATAGAAATTACAATAACTTCTCCTTCTCCCAATCTCTCTTTAATCCGCAATCCTTCTTCAATGGCATACATATCAAATGGATTAATGATGGAATCTACTCCCTCCCGGATAAGAGTTCCTTTCTCGGGGTCAATCTTGACGTTGGTGGTCTCCGGAACCTGTTTGATACAGACAATGATTTTCATTTTTTCTTACGAAGTTCCTTAATCAGCCCGAGAGCAATAACCTCTCGCATTATCTGATTTGTCCCCTCATAAATCTGGGTAATCTTGGCATCTCTAAAATACTTCTCTATGGGATATTCCTTCATATACCCATAGCCCCCAAATATCTGCAGGCAATTTGTGGTCACTTTCATACAGACATCGGAAGCATACATCTTGGCCATTGCCGATTCTTTAGCCACGTTGGTATTTCCACCGTCTATCATTCTGCATACCGAATATAAAAGTGCCCTGGCTGCTTCCAATTCAGCAGCCATGTCAGCAAGCATAAATTGAATTCCTTGAAAACTGGAAATTGGTTTACCGAATTGATGGCGCTGATGAGCATATTCCAGAGCAAGTTCCAACGCTCCCTGAGCAATTCCCACTGCCTGAGCAGCTACTCCTGGACGGGAAATATCAAATGTCTTCATAGCAACGATAAATCCCATCCCCTCTCTTCCCAGAATATTCTCCTTGGGGACCTTACAGTTATCAAATAGAAGCTCCCGGGTAGCTGATGCCCTTATTCCCAGTTTATCCTCTTTCTTGCCAAACTCGAATCCCTCCATACCTTTCTCCAGTATAAAAGCAGTGGCTCCCCGCGCACCTTT
>NATI01000036.1 GCA_002085265.1 Candidatus Omnitrophica bacterium 4484_49
AGTGGGTATTTTTCTCCTCTTGATCCCATTCCGGGGATTGGCTGGTCTTATAAAATAACTCAAACCGCCTTCAAACTTCAACCCGGAGAGACGAGCGATGTAATTCAGCTGGGAGACACTTTTTTTATTCTCAAAGTTAAAGATAAAAAACCACCTTACATTCCGGAATTTAAAGAGGTTGAACAGCAGGTAGAACTGAAACTCAAAAAGAAGAAAGCGGAATTACTGGCAGAAGAAGCCGCACAGAAATACCTGAATGAAATATTAAATCTCACAAAAGAGAATAAATCACTTGAGGAATATCTTCAACAGAACAATCTCGCCCTGAAAACAACTGATATTGTTACCAGAAATAAATACATCCCTGAAGTCGGTAGTGCCAGCCAGATAATAGATAATATTCGCAATCCGGAAAAAGGTAAATTCTATCCCCAGCCGGTGAGAGTCAACGCCGGATACCTCCTGCTGAGAATAGACGAGCTAATTCCTGCAGACAGAAAAGAGTTTGAAAAGGTAAAAAATAAATTTAAAGAAAAAATCCTGAAGAATAGAAAAAATAAACGGCTGGAAGAGTGGTTTAACCAATTAAAGGAACGGGCAAATTTAGAAGTATACTTTACATTGAAAGAACATTAAAAGATTTTACAGATCAGTCCATCTGTAAAAAACTTACATTTTTTAAGTTTCCAGTAATTTATTATCTCCTGGAAATTCGGCAAATACCATCTTCTTTTATTATAAAAATATACAAGGTATTTTTCTCCCTTTATATTCCGAACTTCTACCATCTGATCCAGGAATCTATCATTGGGCCTATTATTCACTGGATAGGCATAACAAGGAATATAATATGCTACTCGTCCGGTTAAAATATAGATAGCATCAGGTGCATTGCTATAAATTATCACTCCCGGAGGTAATTTTTTCACTGCCTGTATTGTCTGTGAATTTCTCCATACCTTATTTGAATACCCCCAACCTTGCCGAGAGGCTTTTAGGACCCAGTTATAACTTCGGGAACAATAAAATCCAAACAAAATAACTCCCGCTATAATAAATAAAAAAGTAGATGCTTTACAAAGGTGATAAAGTGGGACTTTAGATAAAATAAACATTATGAAAATAAGAGAAAAAATGAAAAGTGGAAACAAAATCCTGGGCTCTAACCATGTATCAGCGCCAAAATACCTTACCACTATTAACACTTCTCCCGCATATAAAAGAACAGCGGCTAATAACACAGGCCAAACTCTTTCTTTTTTAAAAAAAATCCTGATAGAGATACCTTTAAGGCTCAGATTTATATATAAAATAATTAAACCTAAAACAATAACCCCGCCAAAAATAGCTTTCAAATATATGGGGAAACTGAATGGCCATACCCAACTTCTGATTACCTCCAGTCCATATTTTATCTTTTCCCAACAAGGGTATATTCCTTTTCGAATATTCTCAGGGTGGACATAATAACTCCTGTGAGACAAAATCCACAATGTGGGAGGCGAAAGAGCCAATAATAGATATAAAACACTATGATAAATTTTCTGTCTGGTATTACATAACCAACATATCACTAATATCCCCAAAAGGATAAGAAACATTCCTGCATATCGAGTTAAAATTGTAAGGCCAGTTATAATACTCCAGAATAAAAGGATGGAAATTCTGGGTCCAGAAATATAAAGAAGTATAAAAAGAAAACTCAATTCTATTAGGAATATAAACACCGGTTCCGATAGGGCCATGGAAAATAAGAGTAATGTATTTTTATAACTGATAAAAAACAACGTACCTACAATCACCGGCCAATTTTTGTTAGTGATATTTTTTAAAATAATACCGGTGAGAAAAATACTTCCTGCAAATAAAAAAGCATTAAGCCATCTAACTCCAATTACAGGATCAATCCCTATTAGATTTATCCCTCCCAGAATTATAGGGTATAAAGGAGGAAATACGACCAGTGGTTCTACCTTCCCATTAAGGTGAAGGGCAGATATTCCTTTCCCTATAGATAAGTTCCTTGCAGCCATAATATACGTCACCGAATCTGCAGACATCCCCACCCCATGTTGGGTAGTGAGCAGGACAAGAAAAGATCCTCCTATTGCCAGACATAAGAGTATCAGGAAAAGGCAATTAGATAAATTCACTCTCTTCTGGTCAGTAGCCTATCTAATGCCTGTTTGAATTCCTCGATATCCTTAAACTCCTTGTATACGGAAGCAAACCGCACATATGCTACCTGATCTAATTTGTGAAGATATTTCATAACCAGCTGGCCTATGGTCCTGGTAGGAATTTCACGGACGTTTTTCTTCTCTATATCAGATTCAATTTTATCCACTATTTTTTCCATCTCCTCTATACTCACAGGCCTTTTTTCACAGGCTTTCCTTATCCCATTTAATATTTTCTCACGGTCAAATTCTTCTCTTCTGCCATCTTTTTTTATCACCATAAGAGGAATATGTTCTACCCTTTCATAAGTGGTAAATCGCTTCCCGCATTTAAGACATTCCCTCCTCCTGCGGATAATAGTATCATCGGAACTACTTCGAGAATCTATAACCCTATCCTCTTTGTGGCCACAATATGGACATTTCATTTCTGGTTGTTAGTTGGCTGGTTAGTTAGTTGGCTGGAATTGACTAATTTACGTAGTTTCACCTTGGCTTCTTCCAGCATTTCAACTGACAATTCATCCGGATAACCATCTCCAAAAACTATTTCTTTTATTCCGGCATTTATCAGCATTTTGGCACAGATAATACAGGGCTGATTTGTGCAGTATAAAGTAGCTCCTTTCAGACTTATGCCATGTAATGCTGCTTGCAAAAGAGCATTTTGTTCAGCATGCAATCCCCGACACAACTCATGTCTCTGTCCCGAAGGTACATTAAGTTTCTCCCGCAGACAACCGGTTACTTCACAATGGGTTATTCCAGAAGGAGCGCCATTATACCCTGTAGTGAGTATCCTTCTGTCCTTTACGATAA
Organism: Candidatus Omnitrophica bacterium 4484_49; assembly: GCA_002085265.1. GTDB lineage: Bacteria > Omnitrophota > Gorgyraeia > Kaelpiales > Kaelpiaceae > 4484-49. The sequence goes on from NATI01000036.1 coordinate 3,000, forward strand.
CTGCCCCTACCTTTCTGCGCAAACAGGTAGAACGCTGAGCGACAATATAGGCAATTTGCATAAAATATGTATCCCAATCCGGCCTTTTATTCATCGCCTATTTCCGGATAAAGAGGGAAATTCTTAAGTAACTCCAGAACTTCCTCTCTGACTTCGGCAATCACCTTCTCATCTCCTTTACTTCTCAATACCCTATCTATCAAATCTACAATTATTATCATCTCTTCTTCCTTCATTCCTCTGGTGGTAACTGCTGGTGTGCCTATCCTTATCCCACTGGTTACAAAAGGAGAGAGTTTATCGTAAGGGATAAGATTCTTATTTACTGTAATATTTGCAGCCTCCAGCCAAAAAGATGCGTCTTTACCAGTTATTCCATACGTGGAATAAAGATCAAGTAAAAGAAGATGGTTATCAGTTCCTCCAGTTATAACCCGGTAGCCTTTTTTATCAAACTCAGAAGCAAGTTTCTTAGCATTGGCAACAATCTGTCTTTGATATTCAATGAACTCCGGTCTACTTGCTTCCTTAAAAGCCACTGCCTTGGCAGCAATTATATGCAAAAGAGGTCCTCCCTGAATGCCCGGGAACACACTGACATCTATTAACTTGGCATGTTTATTGGAAGTTAAAATTATCCCCCCACGAGCACCCCGCAATGTCTTATGGGTGGTAGAAGTAACAAAATCTATTCCAGCAGTACAGGGGTTAGGATGAAGACCTGCTATCACCAGTCCAGCAATATGAGCGATGTCTGCCATTACATAGGCAGAAACCTCATCCCCTATTTGTCGGAATTTTTCAAAGTCCAGAATTCGGGGATAAGCACTATGACCAGCAACTATAATTTTCGGCTTATGCTTTTTGGCTAACTCTCTTACATTTTCGTAATCTATTAAATTTGATTCTGGATCCACTCCATATCTGACAACATTATAAATCATGCCTGAAAAATTTTTGGAGTGCCCATGGGACAGATGCCCTCCAGAGGCAATATCCAGCGCAAGTATGGTATCTCCCGGTTTTAACACTGCAAAATATACTGCCATATTGGCCTGAGTGCCAGAATGAGGCTGAACATTAGCATGCTCTGCCCTGAACAATTTTCTGGCTCTCTCTCTGGCTATTTCCTCCACTTTATCCACATAACTGCATCCTCCATACCAGCGAGCATTGGGATAACCTTCAGCATATTTGTTGGTTAAAACAGATGCTGCTGCTTCCAAAACTGCAGTGGAGACTACATTTTCACTGGCAATCAACTCCAGATTTTCTCTAAGGCGGTTTAACTCCTGAATTATCAGAGAATAGATTTCAGGGTCAACCTCTTTAATCTTCTGATATAAAGTTACGACGTTCAACCTCTGTGATTTTGCCCACTCTTCTCTCATGTCTTCCTCCCTCAAACTTACAATTCAGCCAGTTGTGGAGAATCCCCTCTATCTCCTCCTCAGGGGTAAAATTAGCACTTAACACAAGCACATTGGCATTATTATGCTCTCTGGCCATCTTCGCCATCTGAGAATTAAGACATAGAGCCGCCCTTACACCCTTAAATTTATTGGCAACTATGGACATACCTATACCAGTTCCACATATGAGTATAACCGAATCTACACTGCGATTCAAAAATTTTTCAATTGCTAAAACTGCAAAATCAGGGTAATCACAGGAATCCGCAGTATATGTGCCCACATCCATCACTTCTATTTTTAGTGAAGTGAGTAGAGACTTAACCCTCTCCTTGAGCTGAAATCCCCGATGGTCACTTGCGATACTTATCTTCATCTTTCAATCTCCTTACAATCTCTTTCAGATAAAACTTTAAATCCAGAACCAGCCCTTCATACACTTCAGGAGGCTTACCGATAGGGTCAATTATATCCTTTTTCCCCTGATTTGCAAACTCGGTTAACAGGAATACTTTCTTTTCCACCTGAGGATAATCCTCCACTATTTGCTGTCGATGTCTCTCCTCCATTACCAAAATAACATCAGCCCAATCCAGGAGTGGAGGATTTACAGGCACTGCCTTATGTCCGGAAATATCTATACCCTCCCTTCTCAGAACCTCAATTGCTGGCTTACTGGCAGAGAGTCCTGAAAGCGTAGCCGTGCCACAACTTTTCACTTCCACATCCAATCCCTGGTTCTTAGCCATTTTCTGAAAAAGAGCAGCAGCCATTGGGGAACGGCAACTATTACCGGTGCATACAAATAGAACTTTCAACACCCCTTAATCCTCCTAATTATTTCAGCAGTCACAAAAGGAGGTCCCTCCCTGAGTAATTTTATTGAACCCGCAGTTAAATCCACCACTGCTGAAGGGACACATAATTGTGCAGGACCGGAATCAATTACCATATCCACCATCCCCCACAACATATCCATTGCCTCCTGAGCACTACAGGCTGGACTAAGTCCAGAAGGATTGGCACTGGGAAGACATATCGGTCCCGAGAATCCTTGAATAACGCTCCTGCATACGAGATGCTCAGAGATTCTAAATCCTATCTTTCTGTCCTCATTATCAACAACAATGAATGTTACTGGTCCCGGGATTAAATCCCTTATCAACTCCAACCTGTTGAGAGAATCACTCTTAATATTAAATCTCTTCACCCATTCAGGATAGGCGAGGTTTAAACTGTAAGGTTTCCCTCCTCTTTGAGATTTAACTCTTTCTATTCTCCTCCAGGCAATTTCCGAATCGGGGTCGAACCCGATTCCATATACGGTCTCTGTGGGCAATACCACCAGCCCTCCATTTCTCAAAACTTCTACTGCCAATTTTATCCTCTCCTCCTGAGGATGAAGGGGACTGATTTTCAGATATTCGGTTTTCATTCAAACATACTGCTGAGTTTAGCATCCTTTTCCATAACCTTTTTCCTGAGATTCTCGCGGTATTTATTGATTTTCTTTTTAAGTTTATCATCATAAATAGCCAGAATCTCAGTAGCAAGCAAAACCGCATTCTTAACCCCGAGTTCTCCAATACTCATTGTTGCCACAGGGATTCCTGAGGGCATCTGTAATATTGAAATGAAGGCATCCAGCCCTTTTAATTCTCCACCTGGTAAAGGGACACCAATTACCGGAAGTGTGGTATGGCTGGCAATCACTCCTGGCAAATGAGCAGAAAGTCCTGCACAGGCTATTATCACCTTAATTCCTCTTTTTCCTGCTGAGCGAGCAAATTTTCTCACTTCCTCTGGTGACCGATGAGCAGACAAAACCCTCACTTCATACTTTATACCGAAACTTTCCAGAAGTTCCAGCCCGGACTTAATTTTGGGCAAATCAGAATCACTTCCAATAATCACTGCAACCTGAACCTCAGTCATAAATCTCCTCCTACATTTTCATATTCAACCTGGTGAGCGCCTTATTCCCTATATCCCGACGGTAATGCATATTTTCAAAATGAATCTTCTCCACTGCCTGATATGCTTTTTTGTGGGCAGTTTTTATATCCTCTCCCAGGGCAGTGACATTCAACACCCGACCTCCATTAGTTATATACTTTACATTGCCATTTTCAATAATCTTTTTGGTACCAGCATGAAAAACAATGACATCTTCCAGTTCTTTCACCCTATCCAGGCCAGTGATGACTTTCCCTTTCTCATAACTTCCAGGATATCCCCCGGAGGCAATTACCACTGACAGGCAAGCCTGCGGTTTCCATTCAATTTCATATCCTGCCAAATCGCCATCAATCGCCAAATTTATTATCTCCACAAAGTCAGATTCCATCCGAGGCAGAATTGCCTGAGTTTCAGGGTCACCAAACCGAACGTTAAACTCTAAAACATAAGGAATTTCATCCACAATCATTATCCCAGCATAGAGCACCCCTGTAAATGGAATCCCCTCTTCAACCATTCCCTGAATTGCAGGTTTAAGCACTTTCTCTATTGTTTCCTGAAATATTTTACCTTCAGCAACTGGAGCAGGAGAATAAGCGCCCATCCCACCGGTATTTGGTCCCTGATCATTATCATATGCCCTTTTGTGGTCCTGAGAAGAAGCCAGAGGAACTAAATCTTTACCATCAGCAATGGCTATAATTGATGCTTCCTCTCCCGATAAAAATTCTTCAATTACCACTCTATCTCCACTGGCCCCAAATATTCTATCCACAAATATTTTTTTAAGTGCTGATTCTGCCTCTTTGAGGTCATAAACCACAAAACTTCCCTTACCAGCACATAACCCATCAGCCTTTATAACTATAGGAAAATCCTCTGCCTTTACATAATCCCAGGCGTCATCATAGTTATCAAAAACTTCAAACTCTGCTGTGGGTATTTTATATTTTTTCATAAACTGTTTTGCAAATACCTTACTACCTTCCAGTTCTGCTGCTGACTTAGTGGGACCAAATATTCTCAAACCTTTTTCCTTAAAAATATCAACAATTCCAGCCACCAGTGGTGCTTCCGGACCCACAACTGTCAAATCAATCTCATTATCATTAACAAATTGAAGAAGAGACTGAAAATCATCAAGGTTTATATCCTGACAGTGAGCAATATCTGAAATCCCACCATTACCGGGGAGAGCGTAAATTTTTTCTATCTGTGGGGAGGAAGCAAGTTTCCAGATTAAAGCATGTTCTCTGCCTCCAGACCCAATAACCGCTACTTTCATACCACCTCCTATGTTATTACTACTTGCTTTTTACCTCTAACCACCTCGCCAATAATATAAAATTTCTCACCGACAGCAGTTAATATTTTTTTAACTTTATCAAGATAGCGGGGAGAAATAATAACTACATATCCAATGCCCATGTTAAATGTCCTGAACATCTCCTGATCTGGAAGCTTTGTCCGGTTTTGAATTTCTTTAAATATTCTGGGAATGCGCCAGGTTACAGAAATTCTGACTCCCAACCCCTCAGGAAGCATGCGGGGAATATTATCATAAAATCCCCCACCGGTAATATGAGCCATACCCCCAGGGATTATCTCTGTAAGTAGAGCCTGAACAGCCCTTACATATATTCTGGTTGGTTTTAAAAGATATTTATGCCAGTAATCCTTTACCTCCTTAGAACTGAAAACCTTTCTTATAAGAGAATATCCATTACTGTGGGGACCAGATGAAGCCAGTCCAATCAAAATATCCCCGCATTTAATTTTGCGGGGATTGATTATCCTGTTTTTTTCTACAATCCCCACCGCAAATCCTGCAAGGTCAAACTCACCCTTTTTATAGAAATCTGGCATCTCCGCTGTCTCGCCACCAAGAAGG
>NATI01000037.1 GCA_002085265.1 Candidatus Omnitrophica bacterium 4484_49
AAAGATGTGTTGAAAGTCCTGAATAATTTAATTAAATCCTGCAAATCTTCTGCTATTGTCGTTATAGGATACCCGCGAGAAAAAGGTAGACAGATATATAATTCTGCAGGAATTATTTATAAAAATAAAAAAATCGCAGATTATGATAAGGTCAATCTTCCCAATTACGGAGTTTTTGACGAGAAACGATATTTTACTCCTGGAAGGGAACCTCTGGTTTTGAAAATCGGAAGTGTAAGAATCGGAGTTACCATATGTGAGGACATCTGGATAGAGCCTGTCCCCCATGTGGTGGAGGCACTTTCGGGGGCTGAAATTCTTATTAACTTATCGGCTTCGCCCTATCATCGGCGAAAGATTATCCAGCGTATAAATCTTCTGGAGAAGATATCTAAAAAATATACATTGAATATTGCTTCCTGCAATATGATAGGAGGGCAGGATGAACTGGTATTTGATGGTGCCAGTTTGGTTGTGGAGAATGGTTATTTAAAGGCAATAGCCAGTCAATTTCAGGAAGATTTGTTGATATACGATTTTAAAATTGATGGTTGCCAGAAATTACTAAATAAAGTTAAAGAGGTTAAACTGGATTATAATATTGAGGAGAAAAACAATATCCTGCCAGAATACAAGAAACAGGTGCTTTCTGAGATTGAAGAAGTATATCAGGCACTGGTTGTTGGCACCCGGGATTATGTTAGGAAGAATGGTTTTCAGAAAGTAGTTGTTGGTTTAAGTGGAGGGATAGATTCTTCACTTACTGTGGTAGTTGCCGTGGATGCTTTAGGTCCTGAGAATGTAATTGGGGTATCCATGCCTTCTGAATTTTCCTCTAAGTCTTCTGTAGAAGATGCTCAGAAGTTAGCCGGAAACCTGGGAATAAAATTTTTGAAAATCCCGATTACTCCCGTCTATCATTCTTATGTTGACATCTTAAAACCTGTATTTAAAAAAGCGAAGTTTGATAAAACCGAAGAGAATATTCAGGCCAGGATAAGGGGAAACATTCTGATGGCATTATCCAACAAGTTTGGTTATCTGGTATTAACTACAGGAAACAAATCAGAGCTCTCAACGGGTTACTGCACATTATACGGAGATATGGCAGGAGGATTTGCAGTTTTAAAGGATGTGCCCAAAATTCTGGTATATAAACTGGGAGCATGGAGAAATAAGAAAGCAGGCAGAGATCTTATCCCTGAAAATGTATTTTCCAAACCACCATCAGCAGAACTGAAACCTGGTCAAAGAGATCAAGATAGCTTACCTCCTTATGAAATTCTGGATGAAGTGATAAAACTCTATATAGAGGAAGAGAAGAGTTTCGACCAGATAGTAAAAGCGGGATTCAAGAGATCGGTGGTGAAAAGAGTGATTGAGATGATAGATAAGAATGAATATAAAAGAAGACAGGCTCCCCCGGGAATAAAAATTACTCCCAGGGCATTCGGGAAAGACCGCAGAATGCCTATTACCAATCGCTACATCGTGAAGTAGTCTCATAGCATTATTCCAGAAGTTGCCATTTTCTTCAGAAGTCCTTGACAGTATGATAAGATTGTAGTATTCTAATATTAAATTTTAAGAAAAAAGGAGGTGAGTGGGTTTTAACCCACTCTTTTTATTACCGTGAAGTACCTGGAGGAACTGCGGACAAAAATTGAGGAATATTTGAGACCCGTGGTCAGATTTCAGGGATATGAGCTCATTGAGCTTGATCTTGTAAATCAAGGAGGGAAATTACTACTCCGACTTTTGTTGAATAGACCTGGAGGAATCACCATGGGAGAGTGTGTGGATATGAATAGAAAGTTAAGCAGAATTTTGGATAACACGGATTTCATCAATCAGAGTTATGTTCTAGAAGTTTCATCTCCTGGCGCTGATAGACCTCTAAAAGATGAAAGAGAGTTACGGTGTGTGGTGGGGAGGGAGTTGATGATTAAACTTAAAGATGGAGGCCAGGTTAAAGGGAACCTTCTGGAGGTTAAGGACGGTAAGTTAATTTTGAGCTGTGAAGATTCTGTTCTGGAAATTTCGATTTCAGAATTGGAGTTGGCAAAACAAATGATAAATTTACCCAAGGAGTGATGGGAGATGAGTGAAGAGTTGATTCTGGCTTTGGAATATCTGGAGCAAGAAAAAGGTATCGATAAGGAGAAACTCATTCAGGCAGTGGAGGCAGCGCTGCTTTCTGCTGCCCGTAGAGTTCTGGGAGCGAAAAAAGAAGATTTGGATGTGAAATTCGATCCTACATCTGGAGATATAAAGGTATTCCTCAACGGTGAGGAAGTTTCCTCTCACGAACTGGGAAGAATTGCGGCTCAGACAGCAAAGCAGGTAATAATGCAGAAGTTAAAAGAGGCTGAGAAAGAAACTGTATATGAAGAATATAAAGATAGAGTGGGAGAGGTACTTCTCGCCACTGTTCATAGAAAAGAACGCGGGGATGTTATTATGGAGCTGGAGAAGGCAGAAGCTCTCCTCCCCAGAAGTGAGCAACCTCGAGGAGAAGTTTACAGACAGGGACAGAAGATGAAAGTCCTGGTGATAGATGTTAGGAAGACGGGAAGGCCACCTCAAATAGTGGTATCCCGCAAAAGTCCCCAGCTGGTTAGAAAACTGTTTGAAATAGAGGTCCCGGAGATTCAGGAGGGATTGGTGGAGATAGTTGCCATTGCCCGTGAGGCAGGAGAGAGGACCAAGATAGCGGTTCATTCCAGACAGGAGAATGTCGACCCTGTAGGAAGCTGTGTGGGGATGAAAGGCACAAGGGTGAAGAATATTGTGGAAGAACTGGGAGGGGAGAAAATAGATATTATAAGGTATAGCGAGGACCCCAAAGAATTTATTAAATCAGCACTCAATCCTGCCCAGATTTCAGAGATTAAGTTATTCCCTGAAGAGAAAAAAGCCCTGGTGATTGTAAGTAAAGACCAGCTGTCCATTGCAATTGGCAGACATGGGCAGAATGTCAGGCTCGCCTCTCATTTGACGGAATGGGAAATAGATGTCAGAAGTCCTGAGGAGTTACGGGAGGAGTCGCCGTTGAGGGACTTAACAGGAATTGGTCCTAAATTGGCTGAGATTTTAAGCAAAGCAGGATATGATACCGTGGAGAAGATAGCGAGTGCCGAGGTTGAGGATTTGAAGAAAATAGAAGGGATCGGAGACAGAACAGCTCACAGGGTGATCGGTTCTGCTCGAGAATATATGAAAGAAAAACAGCAGGGAGAAAATGAGCAATAACATCAGGGTGTATAAACTGGCACAGGAATTGGGTCTGGATAGCAAAGAATTGATCAAATACCTTAAGGATTTCAATCTCAATGTTAAATCCCATATGAGCATGCTGGATGCTGAAACTGCAGAGATAGTCAGACACGAGATAGAGTCAATCCTGACCAGGAAGAGAGAAGAAGAGATAGCTCGAAGACCCAGAATTGCTGTGGATTTTCCTCTCAGTTTAAGAGATCTGGCAGTTAAACTGGGTAGGAAACCCACTGAATTACAGCGAAAGTTGATGGAGTGGAAAGTGTTTGCTCATATAAATTACAGCCTTAATGAAGAACTCGCAGGTAAACTTGCAGATGCCTTCGGCTATGTTTTAGAGAGAAAGCTTTCTGATGAAGAAGAAGTGTTGAGGAGCCATGAACAGGAAGAGGAAGGTAAGGTGGTCAAAAGGCCACCCATAGTTACACTTATGGGACATGTCGATCATGGAAAGACTACCCTTTTAGAGAATATCAGGAAACTGGAGTTGACCAAAAAAGAAGCCGGGGGGATGACTCAGCATATAGGTGCCTATGAGGTGGAACATCGAGGAGAGAAAATCACATTCATAGATACTCCGGGACATGAGGCTTTCACAGCCATGCGTGCGCGGGGAGCAGATGTAACTGATATCGTTATCCTTGTGGTTGCCGCTGATGATGGAGTTATGCCTCAGACGATTGAAGCCATTGATCATGCCCGGGCAGCTGAGGTGCCTATTATTGTGGCTATCAATAAAGTAGATAAAGCCGATGCCAATCCAGATAAGGTTAAGAAACAACTCTCTGAGCTTAACCTTGTGCCTGAGGAATGGGGAGGAGATACAATCTGTGTAAATGTTTCTGCTTTAACCGGCCAGGGTATAGACGACCTTCTGGAAATGATTTTGCTTCAGGCAGAGATGATGGAACTAAAAGCCAATCCCGATAAACTGGCAAAAGGAGTAGTGCTGGAATCTCGCGTATCCAAGGGAGGACCTTTGGTATCGGTGATAGTCCAAAGCGGGACATTACGTTTGGGAGATATCGTGCTTGCAGGATGTAATTACGGAAAGGTAAGAGCGATGTTCGATGACCTGGGTAATCAGGTTAAATCTGCAGGTCCCTCTAAAGCAGTGAGAGTTTTGGGGCTGAATGGTACCCCTTCTGCTGGAGAGCAGTTTTTCGTCGTCGAAGATGAAGATAAAGCCAAGGAAATAGCCGAAAAGAGAAAAGAGGAAATAAAACTGGCTCAGCAGGCGCCTCCTCAAAGAATGAGCCTTAAAGATTTGGGTAAACAGGAGGGTAAAAAACTTCTGCGGCTTATAATCAAGGCAGATGTCTTTGGCTCTCTGGATGCGATTGCTCATTCTTTGCAGAAACTTCAGCATAAAGAGGAAATAGAATTCAAAATATTGCATAAGGGAATCGGTAGCGTTAACGAGTCTGATGTTGTCCTGGCTATAGCGTCTGATGCTCTGGTCATCGGGTTCAATGTGGGCATAGAGGAGAAGGCCAGAAGTAAAGCCAGAGAGGAAAATGTTGAGATTCGCCTTTACAGTGTAATTTACGACCTGATAAATGATATTCAGAATGTGCTCGCAGGGCTTAAGGAGCCAGAACTGGAAGAAAGGTTTCTGGGTAAGGCAGAGGTAAAACAGGTGTTTGAAATTAGCAAAATCGGGAAGGTTGCAGGATGTGTGGTATCTAAAGGAAAGATTCAGAGAAATGTACCCTGCAGGGTTATTCGGGGGGATAAAGTTGTATATGAGGGAAGGATAATATCTCTCAAGAGGTTTAAAGATGATGTCCGGGAAGTCTCTGAAGGATACGAGTGCGGAATCGCTCTGGAAAATTTCAGTGATATTCAGGAGAATGATGTTATTGAAACCTATACAATGCTTGAGGTGAAAAGATGAGAGATAGGATACTTTCAGGTATGAGACCAACCGGGCCATTACATCTGGGCCATCTTACAGGGGCCCTTAAAAATTGGGTTCAACTCCAGGAGAAATACGATTGCTTCTTTATGATTGCTGATTGGCATGCTCTTATGAGTGAATATAAAGATTCTATGAGGATAAAAGAGTATTGTCTGGATAACCTTATTGACTGGTTGGCAAGCGGACTGGATCCTGAAAAATCAACATTATTCCGGCAGTCAGATGTGCCGGAACATTGCGAGTTAAATCTTATACTTTCAATAATAACACCACTGGGCTGGCTGGAAAGATGTCCTACTTATAAGGAGCAGATAAGTCAACTGAAGGAGAAGGAACTTACCACTCATGGATTTCTGGGATATCCGGTACTCCAGGCAGCGGATATAATAATTTATAAAGCAAAATATGTCCCGGTAGGAGAAGATCAGCTTCCTCATCTGGAGTTATGTCGGGAAATGGTGCGTAGATTTCACTTTCTGTTTAAAAAGGAGATATTTCCGGAACCTCAAGCACTGCTCACCGAGACTCCCAAGTTGCTGGGATTGGATGGCAGAAAAATGAGTAAAAGTTACAATAATTTCATCGCTCTTTCTGATTCTCCAGACGAAATCAGAAAGAAAGTCGCTGCTATGTTCACTGATCCCCAAAGGATAAAAATTACAGATCCCGGGCATCCTGATACCTGTAATGTTTATGCTTATTATAAGTTATTCGCACCACAGTTATATGAGGAGGTTTATGAGCAGTGTAAAAATGCAGAAATCGGGTGTGTGCAGGATAAACAGAGGTTAGCGGAATGTATTGTGGAGTTTTTAAAACCGTTTCAGGAAAAGAGGAAAAAATTTGCTCAGGACAGGAACTATCTGGATAAAGTATTGAAAGAGGGAGCTGAGAAGGCAAGGGCAGTTGCCAGTTCTACTCTGGAAGAGGTAAAGAAGGCGATAGGGATATGAATGACTATCAGGTGAAATTGCGGAGTTTTGAAGGTCCTCTGGATTTATTACTTTATCTCATCAAAAAAAATGAAGTCGACATTTACGATATTCCGATTGCAGAGATCGCCAGGCAGTATCTGGAATATCTGGAATTAATGCGGGAGTTAAATCTGGATATCGCAGGTGAGTTTCTGGTTATGGCTGCTACACTTCTGTACATAAAATCCAAGATGATTCTCCCTCAGGAGGAGATAAATTTAGAAGAGGAAATCCCTGAAGAGGATCCTCGACGGGGACTCGTGCAGCGGCTTCTGGAATATAAAAAGTTCAAAGAAGTTGCCCAACTTCTCAAAGAACGGGAGGAAGAAGGGAGCGTGGTGTTTAAGAGATTTATCCCCGAAGGAGAAAGAAGTTTGGAATTTGAGGAGGAAATTCAGGGATTTGAAGCCAGCATATTCGACCTTATATCGGCATTTACCAAGGTGATGAAGAGTATTCCCAAAGAGGAATTCAAAGTTGTCCTGGAGGAGGAATACAGCGTGGAGGAGAAAATAGATTTTATTCTCAGTTTACTGGATAGAAAAGGGGTGATATATTTCAGCAGTATCTGGAAGAGGATAAAGAATCGTATGGAAGCGGTGGTGTTTTTTCTGGCACTTCTGGAATTAATAAGGCTCAAGAAGATAATCATCAGACAGATCGGTTTGTTTGGAGAAATTAAAATTTTCCGTCCTTTGCCTGTCGCTGTCCATGCAGGGAGATAAGCAGAAACTCAAAAATATTATTGAAGCCTTACTATTTGTATCCGATAAACCTCTCTCCCTTGAGCACATAAGAGAAGTGGTGGAGGTTGAGAAGTCAGAGATAAAATCTCTGATTGAGGAACTCAGACAGGAATATCTGTCCAATCACTGTTTTCGTCTCCGGGAGGTAGCGGGAGGTTATCAGATGGTAACAGATCCCGAGTATGCTCAGTGGTTGAGAAAGTTATTCCGTGGCGGGAGGAAGGAAAAATTATCCCGCCCAGCGCTGGAGACATTGGCGATCATTGCTTATAAGCAACCCGTTACCAAACCGGAAATTGAGCATATTCGTGGCGTGGATGCTGATGGGGTGGTGCGTACACTTCTGGAGCGAGGGTTGATAAGAATTGCCGGGAGAAAAAATGTCCTGGGTAGACCCATTTTATATGCCACCACAAAAAAATTTCTGGAATATTTTGGACTCAATTCACTGAATGATCTTCCACCGCTGGATGAACTGGTAAAAATGGAGGAGACAGATGGAAATCCGCAGGATACGGGAGAAAATTGACAGTATAGATAAAAAAATAGTAGAACTTATAAGTAAAAGAGCGAAGTTGATTAAAAAAATAGGAGAAATAAAGAGAAAGAGGAAGTTAAGCATTTATGTTCCAGAAAGGGAAAAAGAGGTATATAGAAAGATATCTCAATACAATCCCGGGCCTCTACCTGATGAGTATCTGAAAAATGTCTATCGGGAGATAATGTCAGCGAGTCTCGCTTTAGAAAAAGAGTTAACCATCGCTTATCTTGGGCCACCTGCAACTTTTACCCATCTGGCAGCGTTGAAAAAATTCGGTTCTGCAGTTAAATATACAGAATGTTCCAATATAACGGAGATATTTACTGAAGTGGAGAAAGGAAATGCCGATTTTGGGGTAGTGCCGATCGAAAACTCCATAGAAGGTGCTGTAAGTCACACTCTGGATATGTTTATAGATTCTGAACTTAAGATATGTTCTGAGGTTTATCTGGAAATCACTCATTATTTACTTTCCCGCAAGAAGAATTTATCGGATATCAGGAGGGTTTATTCCAACCCTCAGGTATTCGGACAATGTCGGAGATGGCTGGAGAAAAATATTCCGGCGGCAGAACTGGTAGAAGTTTCCAGTACTGCCCGTGCTGCCCAGATTGCGGTTGAGGAACCTGAT
>NATI01000038.1 GCA_002085265.1 Candidatus Omnitrophica bacterium 4484_49
AGGAGTTGTTTCGGAAGTTGCTTGATTACCAGCAAGAGGCGAATAAGTCCTTATTTGATGTCCGTATTATTCCTCAGATCCAGCGCCTTATCTCAATTAAGTAGAATGCATATACAGACCTTCCGCAATATAGGCAGAGAACTTTATCTATCCTCCAACTGGAAAATTCGCCCTGACATTAAAAAGGCATTGCAAAAGGCATTGGAGTCAGAACGAGTTGGGTTGGCGCGAATGGCTCTGGAGGCAATCTTGAAGAATGCCAAACTGGCGGTTAAGGAAAAACTTCCACTCTGTCAGGATACAGGATATCCTGTTTTTTTTATAAAAATAGGGAAGACCAGACTACGGAATGTAACTCTGTTAGAGAAGGGATTGACGCTGGGTGTAAAGGATGCGACCTTAAAAGGTCCTTTACGTTGGTCTGTAGTGAGTGACCCTTTATCCCGTGGGGAAATGGCTCCCAATATTCCACCAGTATTTCATTACGAGTATTCTTCTATAAATGGTATAGAGATAACTCTTCTGGTTAAAGGATTTGGGTCCGAGAACCAGACAGCTTTATATATGCTGGAACCCGTTAGTGGACCGGAGGAGGTCATACAGATTGTCGTGGACAAAGTGAGACAGGCAGGGAGTAAGGCCTGCCCTCCTTATATAGTTGGCATAGGAATTGGTGGAACTTCAGAGACGGCTCTCCTCCTTTCCAAAAAGGCTACCCTTCTTAACGTTAATTCTTGGAGTAAGGACCATAGAATTGCCACTCTGGAGAAAAATATCAAAAGAGCTCTTAATAAGTTAGGAATAGGTCCTTTAGGAGTAGGTGGAAATACAACTGCTCTGGGAGTCAGAATACTTACTCATCCCACTCATATAGCAGGACTTCCTGTGGCAATAACTTTAGGGTGCCATTCCACCCGTAGTGCTAAACTGAGATTGAGGATATGAAGTGGAGAATTATCAAAACTCCTTTGGATTCTGGAGAGGTAGAAAGGCTCAAAGTCGGTGATTTTTGTCTTCTCAGCGGAGAAATCTATACTGCTCGTGATAAAGCTCATAAGAGGCTTATGGAGTTGATGAGGAGAAAAAAGAGACTTCCTTTTAACCTTCGAGGAGCAATTATTTATTACACGGGTCCTACTCCTCCCAGAAGTGGAGAGGTAATCGGCTCTGCAGGTCCTACCACCAGTGGAAGGATGGATAGATTTGCTCCTGTATTTTACAGATCAGGTGTTAAAGGGACAATTGGAAAGGGAGAAAGAGATAGTTCAGTTAAAGAAGCAGTGAAAAGATATAAGGGGGTTTACTTTATCACTTGGGGGGGGTGTGGTGTATATCTCAAGCAATTCATTCAGGACTCAGAATTAGTTGCATTTCCGGAGCTGGGTCCAGAGGCTATTTACAAGTTAAAAGTGGAAAAATTCCCTGTTATTGTGGCTATAGATTCTACAGGAAGAACAGTATTTAAACACTGCTGATGCTACAGATTGAGTTAGATATAACTATGAGATTAAAAATGGAGGGAGAGTAAAATGAGAATTGATGGCAGGAATAACGAACAATTGCGAGAGGTTAAAATAATCACAAATTTTATAAAGTTTGCTGAGGGTTCATGTTTAATAGAAGTGGGGAATACCAAAGTGGTCTGTACTGCTTCTGTTGAAGATAAAGTTCCTCAATTCTTGAAAGGTTCAGGAAGTGGATGGATCACTGCTGAATACGGTATGCTTCCCCGGGCAAACCGTGCTCGCAACATTAGAGAGGCAACCCGGGGTATGGTAGGAGGAAGAACTCATGAGATTCAGAGAATGATTGGTCGTTCTCTGCGAGCAGTGGTTGACCTTAAGTCGCTGGGGGAGAGGACGATATGGATTGACTGCGATGTCATTCAGGCTGATGGCGGAACCAGAACTGCTTCCATTACTGGCGGATTTGTTGCTCTTTACTTTGCTATTCAGGAACTTATTCGTGGGAAGATTTTATCTCAAGACCCCATAAAGGAATTTCTGGCAGCAACATCTGTGGGGATTCTGAATTCCGAACATATCCTGGACTTATCTTATGAAGAGGATTTCAGGGCGGAAGTGGATATGAATGTGGTGATGACCGAAACAGGTAAAATTGTAGAGATACAGGGCACAGCAGAGAAATCCCCATTTACTAAATCCGATCTTGATAATCTCATAGCTCTTGCTCACGAAGGCATAAAGCAATTGATAAAGTTTCAAAAAAATGCGCTGGGAGTTATATAATGGATTTGGTTGTAGCCACATTTAATCTTAATAAGTTAAAAGAGATTAGAAAAATAGCAGAGGAACTTAATCTGGATATTAATTTACGTTCCCTCAATGAATTTAAGGGCATAAAAGAAATGGAGGAGGATGGTGAAAGTTTTGAGGGCAATGCAGTTAAAAAAGCCAGAGGATATTATTCTCAGATTGGTTTGCCTGTTCTATCTGAAGATTCTGGTTTATGTGTAGAAGCTTTAGATGGTCAGCCTGGAGTTTACTCCTCTAGATTTGCTGGAGAAGATAAAGACGATTACAAAAATAACCTTAAACTCCTGGAGTTGATGAAAGGGATAGAAGATAGAGAGGCAAAATTTGTATGTGTGGCCTGTTTGGTTCTGACTGAAGATAAGATAGAGGTATTCCGGGGGGAGCTTTGTGGTAAAATAGCCGATGAGATGCGGGGAGAATATGGTTTCGGTTACGACCCGGTATTTATACCAGAAGGGTATGATGAGACGTTAGCGGAACTTGGTCCTGAAATAAAGAATAAAATCTCTCACCGTCGTCGGGCAATAGAAAAAGCCCTTTCTCATCTACCCCCTAACTACTAACATCTAACAACTATCCTTGACAGTGTTTACCTATCTGTTATAATTGTTAACACTATGTATTATATTGTTGGATTTTTCATTTTGTTATTCATAATTTCCCTTTTCCACAATAAAGAATATAATTCCAGAAATTACTTTCTGGCAGGAGGAAATAATTCAGTTATCACAGTTACATTTTCACTTCTGGCGACAATTCTGGGAGCATCATCTACCATTGGTCTTGTTGGGCTGGCGTATAAAACAGGTCTGGCTGCCAGTTTGTGGTTAATTCTGGGGGCGATAGGCCTTTTTATACTGGGTTTAATCTATCCTCAATTCAACTTTGGGACTTACAACTACACTATAACTGAGTATCTTCAACTTCATTATGGTTCAAAAGTTAAAAAAATACTGGGGCTGATAATATTTTTATCCTGGATAGGAGTAATTTCAGCCCAGTTTCTGGCTTTAGCAAGGTTATTCTCGTTTTATTTCCCGGAGATAAATATAAAATTTTTATTATTATTTGCCACCTTAGTGGTTACCTTATACACTGGTTTTGGAGGCCAGAGAGCGGTTGTATTTACTGATTGCCTTCAGTTTATATTTTTTCTTGTAGGACTTTCTATTCTATTGATAAAAATTTTTGGCAAACAGATTCCTGATTTACAACCTGAATATTTGCGGTTTCCCTGCAATAAATATTTTAAAATTTCTGATTTTATATACTTTTCCCTGGTGCTTATCCCAGTTTACATTGTAGGTCCTGACATCCATTCTCGACTATTCTGCAACTCCAGTATAAACGATAGAAGAAAGGCGCTCATTATTACAGGTATTACACTTATACCAATAGGGTTGTTACTTGCGTTTTTAGGTATTTTTGCTCATAGTCAGTATGGGAATATAAATTCCGATGAAATTCTTTATCGCCTTAGTAAGGATTTTCTCCCGGCAAATATTTTGTTCTATATTTTTGTGATTGCAGTTGTTTGTTTAATTCTGTCATCTGCCGATACCTGCCTTCTGACTTCAGCCACAATTTTTATCCGTGATATTTTAGGAATAAGGAAAAAAGAGATATTTTTTGTCAGGATGGCAGTAACTGTTGTAGGTTTGATTTCTTTTTTGTTTGCACTCTATTTTAAACAGATAATAAATCTGCTTTTGTTTTCTTACTCCATATACGCAGTGAGTGTTTTTATTCCTTTTATGGTTATCCCGTTTAAAGAAAAATTTAATATTTCAGTTACACGTATTCAAAACAGTATGCTTATCGCTGGTGTTATAGCAGTAATTTCTAACATCCTGAATTTCAAATGGGGGGTGATGCTTGGTTATTTATTAAGTGCAATGATAATTTTTACACCTGATTTTAATTCCTAAAAATGAAGCAATACTTATTTCTCACAATGGTATTTATCTCTTTTACTTGGGAAATAAAAATGTCTGTTTTTAGGAAAAGTATTTGTCCCGCCATATTTCTAAGTTATAATAATAAATCAGACAGGGAGGTGAATATATGTCCTGGCAAGGAAAATTGACCAAGATAGATGAGTATAGATGGATGATTCCCAAAGATTACAAACCCGGAATGAGAGTTCCGGGAATTATTTATGCCACTGAAAAGATGATTAAGCAAATCATTCAGGATCAAGCGCCAGAGCAGGTTGCCAATGTTGCCCATCTTCCTGGTATTGTGAAATATTCCTTGGCAATGCCTGACATCCACTGGGGTTATGGTTTTTGCATAGGAGGAGTTGCTGCTACAGATCCTGAAAAAAATGGGGTAATTTCTCCTGGAGGTGTCGGCTACGATATCTCGTGTCTCCATGGTGATACTAAAATTATTCACTCCTTAGGATATACTTTACCTATTAAAGAATTTGTAAAGAATTCCAATCACCAGATTAAATGTATTGATTTTGAAAAGGTAAAATTGGAAGAAGCTCCTATTCTCTTTTATTTAAAGAGAAAAGTCAATCCAGCGATATTTAAGATTGTCACTCAAAGTGGCAGAGAGATAGAAGCTACTTCTGATCATCCATTTTATACTCCCAGAGGAATGGTGGAACTTAGAAATTTAAGAATAGGAGATAAGATTGGTCTTTTTCCTTTTGAGGGTGTAGATTATGTGGAGCCTGAGGAAAAAATTTTAGTCGATAAAGAAAGATTAAGAAAACACTGGTCTTCTTTAAATCAAAATCCCAAGGCTCACGGTTTTCAACAAATAATAAACCAATTATTGCAGAGGCAGTTATTACCTTTAAAAACAACTTCGTCACAATTCCCTTATTTATTGAAAATAATGGGTTATTTATTAGGAGATGGAACGATGTATTTTGAAAATAAACACAACAAAGGAAAGATTGTCTTCTATGGAAAAGAAGAAGATTTGGAATTAATAAAAAAAGATATAGAAAGGATAGGGTTTACAGCGAAATTATATCGGCGTCATAGAAATCATAAAATAAAAACTCCTTATAATATCTATCAGTTTCAAAGAGAAGAAGTGAGTTTAAAGGTAAATTCAAGTAGCCTTGCTTTATTACTTTGGTCTTTAGGAATGCCCCTGGGAAATAAAGCCGCGCAAGATTTTAGTTTGCCAACATGGTTATTTGAACTCCCTCTTTGGCAAAAGAGATTATTTTTAGCAAGCTTCTTTGGTGCAGAATTAACCTCTCCCCATTCAATTAAAGAACATGGTTTTAATTTTTATATGCCAGTTTTAGGAATTAATAAAAATGAGAAGTATATTAATAGTGGAAGAAAATTACTTTTTCAAATATCTAAAATTTTAAAAGAGTTTGATATTAATACTAAAAGAATAAGCCAGCGTAAAGAAAATGTAAATAAGAAAAAAGAAATCTCTTACAGGCTGAGATTACTTTTTTCTTCTTCTCCCCAAAATCTGTGTAAGTTATGGTCAAAAATTGGTTTTGAATACAATCTGGAGAAACAGTTTTTGGCTAATATAGCAACTCATTATATAAAATTAAAGGGAAAGTATATCAACGATAAAATTTTAAATGAAGGAATTAAGTCTCGCAGGGGCAAGAAACATTGGAAAGAATCCCAGCGAGAGGAACTCTGGGAATTAGTTCAAAAGGGTGGAAGGAAACTGGCTCGGCCATTTAAGGGAAAATTCCCTACTTTTGAAGAATTTATTGAAAAATCCACTCAAAATTTAGGCAAAAGTGGAATGGTATGGGATGAAATTATAAATATTGAAGAGATTCCGTATAACGATTATGTATATGACTTTACAGTTGAACATAAAGACCACAATTTTATTGCCAATGGTTTTGTAGTTTCTAATTGCGGAGTCAGGCTTATAAGGACAGATTTGAGTTATGAAGAAGTAAAACACAAAATCAGAGACATAGTTCATGCTCTTTATGTGACAGTTCCTGCTGGTGTTGGGTCCAAAGGAGAGATCAGAGTTTCCCATCAGGAGGAAAAACAGTTAATGCTTAAAGGAGCCAGATGGGCAGTGGAGAAAGGATACGGGGTAAAAGAAGATTTAGAGCATTGTGAAGAATATGGGGCAATTGATGGTGCAAATCCAGATAAGGTTTCTCAGCGGGCATACGAAAGAGGCAAGGCTCAGGCGGGAACACTTGGTTCTGGTAATCATTTCTTAGAAGTTCAGGTAGTTGATCAAATATATGATGAGGAAATCGCAAATAAATTAGGAATTTATCTGGGTTCAATAACCATAATGATTCATACCGGCTCCCGGGGATTTGGTTATCAGATTTGTGATGACTACATAAGAGTTATGAACAGAGCAGTGCAAAAATATGGAATTAAATTACCTGATAGGCAACTTGCCTGCGCACCAATAAATTCTCCCGAAGCCCAAGATTATATCTCAGCAATGAGATGTGCTGCCAATTATGCCTGGGCTAACAGGCAGTGTATTACCTATCTGGTTCGCAGAGCATTGGAAAGAGTATTTAATAAAAGCTGGGAATCCTTAGGATTAAATTTAATTTACGATGTAGCCCATAATATTGCTAAATTTGAGAGACATAAAATAAATGGAGAAGAAAAAACTTTATGTGTTCACAGGAAAGGGGCAACGAGGGCATTTCCTCCTGCTCACCCTGATTTACCTGAGGATTATAAAGATATTGGCCAGCCAGTAATAATTCCTGGGGATATGGGAACAAATTCATATCTATTGATAGGAACTGAAAAAGCAATGGAGGAAACATTTGGGTCGACCTGTCACGGCGCAGGGAGGCTCATGTCACGCTCTCAGGCAATAAAAAAAGGTCGCGGCCGTTCAATTGCAAAGGAATTGGAGTCTCAGGGAATAATAGTTATGGCATCAGGGCGAGAGACCTTGGCAGAGGAGATGCCTGAAGCATATAAAGATGTAAATGATGTAGTTGAAGCGGTAGTCGGTGCTGGTATTTCCAGGAAAGTCTGTAGAATGAGACCGCTGGGAGTGGTGAAAGGATAATGGCATTGATAAGTAGGAGGAACGAATGCTGGATTTAAAATTTATCAGAGAAAATGTAGATTTAGTAAAGAAAAGCATAAAAAATAGAGGTATGGAGGTAGATATAGATAGACTGCTTGCAATTGATGACCGCAGAAGAACCATTCAGAAACAGCTGGATGAACTCCGGCATAAACACAAGCAGGAGAATAAAGAAATTCCAGAATTGAGAAAAAGAGGCGAAGATGTTTCCCGGAAAATTGAGGAGTTAAAAAAACTTTCTCAGCAGATAGATTCTCTGGAGAAACAACTCAGAGATGCCCAAGAAGAGTCAAAACAGATGCTTTTAATAATTCCCAATATTCCCCATGAGTCAGTTCCTGTTGGGCTTGATGCCAGTTACAATGAGATTGTAAAAGAATGGGGTAAGCCACCAGTTTTTGATTTCAAGCCATTGACTCATATTGAAATTGGAGAACATCTGGACATTCTGGATTTTCAGAGAGCATCTCGAATGACCGGTTCCAATTTTGTTTTATTTAAAGGTGCAGGTGCCAGGCTGGTAAGAGCATTAATTAATTTTATGCTTGATTTGCATACTCAAAAGCATGGCTATAAAGAAATCTGGCCACCTCTTTTGGTTAACAGAAAGAGTATGACTGGAACCGGGCAGTTACCCAAACTGGAAGAGGATATGTATCGGCTTAAAGATGACGACTATTTTTTGATTCCGACAGCAGAAGTACCTGTAACCAATATCCATAGAGAGGAGATTTTAGAAGAGGACCAATTGCCGATTTATTATACCGCC
>NATI01000005.1 GCA_002085265.1 Candidatus Omnitrophica bacterium 4484_49
GTGGAAGCAATTTTGAAACTGGGAGATATTGTGTTCGTGACCTCTGATAGTATTTCCATGACAGCAGAAGCGATAGCTATGAATAAAAATGTAGGGATTGTGATGACCAATGAGCCCGATAAAAAATTCAGAAGATTTTTACAATCGATAGGTCAAAATCCAAATATTAAATTGATTTCGGAAGATGAACTTGAAGGACTGGATTCCATAATTGAAAATATGAGAAAACCATCAAATGCAGTGGGGAGAAGGGAGGAATTTATCACTCAGAGGATAAAAAGTCTAATATGAGAGTTTTACAGATCTTACCTGAGTTAAATATTGGAGGAGTGGAGAAAGGTACAGTAGAACTGGCAAAATATCTTGCCCTCCATGGCCATTATCCCATTGTGATATCTAACGGGGGAAGGCTGGTGAGGGAATTACAGGAATATGGGATAAAACATTATATTTTACCTGTGCATAAGAAGTCACCCCTGTCTCTCCTCCTGGTCCCCAGGATAGTAAAAATTCTACGGAAAGAGCAAGTGGACATAGTTCATGCCCGATCCCGGGTTCCTGCAATTGTGGGATATCTGGCATTCAAAAGATATTTTCAAAATTTAAATCTCGTAAAGATTTCCACCTTCGTTCCTTCATTTGTGACTACTGCTCACGGATATTATAGAAAGCATATATTCAGTAAAATTATGACTAAGGGTAAAATCGTGATCTGTCCCAGCCAGATAATAGCAAAGCACATGCACCGCGATTTTGGTTTTCCTATGGAAAGGATAAGGATTATACCCCGGGGAGTAAATCTCAGGGAATACCGGTTTGTTTCACCTCAGGATCGGGACTGGCGACATCCAATTATTGCTACCATCGGTCGTCTTTCTCCTACCAAGGGGCAGGATATATTTTTGAGAGCATTTCGAGAGGTCCTGAAAATAAAGCCATTTGCTCGAGCATGGATAATTGGTTCTCCTTCTTCTGGTAAGGAGGATTATCTTTCGGAATTGGAGCTAATTGTGAAACGTTATGGTCTGGAGAATGCAGTGGAATTTTTGGGACATAGATATGACATCGCTGATTTACTGGCCAAGATAAATATTCTCGTTCAAGCCTCAAGAATTCCCGAATCTTTCGGGAGGTCTATTATAGAGGCCCAGGCAAGAGGGGTTTACACTGTGGCTACTGATCTGGGAGGATTCCGAGAAGTTATTCACAACGGTCGTACCGGATTTCTTTTTCCTGCCGAGGATGAAAAGGCATTAGGGAGAACCCTGGTCTCCATACTCAAGAATCCATCTGGTTATGAGGAGATTGCAATTCGAGCCCGTCGGCAAGTAGAGGAAAAGTTCGACCAGGAGAAAATACATACCCAGATAGTAAATGTTTACAGGGAAGTGGGAGAAACTCTGTCAATTTTATTTGTAAAACTGACGGCTCTTGGCGACGCAGTGTTGTCCATTCCCTCTATAAGAGCGATAAAGAAAAGATTCCCGAAGTCCAGGGTTTATCTTTTGACTTCAGATAAGGTGGCGGTTATATTTAAGAACTGTCCTTATATTGATGGTTTGTTGATTTACCCATTGAAATTCAAGTATCTTTATATTCCCAAGTTTGTGCGCAAAATAAAGCAGCTGGCACCGGAAATTTCATTTGACCTCCAGAATAATAAATTGAGTAGAATTTTAACCTTCTTCTCTGGGATATATCAGCGATATGGCTTTGTAAAAGGGAAGTTAGATTTTGTGGTCAATAAGAAAGTCAACCTTCCCAAATTTCCTCTTCCCCCTGTGGATCAGCAGTTATTATTACTTTCCAAAATGGGTATAAGAAATGTAAATAAGGATTTGGAACTCTGGGTCGAGGAGGAAGATTTAAAACGAGCAGAGGAATTTTTAAATGCTTATTGGGTGAGTAGAAAGCAGAAACTGGTGGGCATAAACATCTCTTGCAGTGAAAAGTGGAAGAGTAAGCAATGGCCCCCTGAAAAAATTATTCAATTTATAGACCGCATAGCAAAACTCAGCCTGCGGGTGATTATTTTTGGTACTCCTGAGCATTTGCCTCTCAGTATTAAGATAGTCAAGACGTGTTCAGCAAAGCCCATAAATGCGGTGGGTAAGACAGACCTGGGTTTACTTTTGGGATTGATATCCAAATGTGCTGTCCTTATCACCACTGATAGTGCGCCTCTGCATATTGCTGCAGGTTTGAAAATACCCGTTCTTGCTCTATTTGGCCCTACCGATCCCAGGAGACATTTACCTCCTGGAGAAGATGTCTATTTTATCTGGAAGAGGAAAACCTGTTCCCCATGTTACAAATACCAGTGTCATAAGAAAAAGAGTTGTATGGAGGAAATTGGAGTGGAGGAAGTGGAAGAGAAGGTTTTAGAAATCCTTAAGTTTCATACTCATTAAGATATCTCCGAACGGTTTTCAATACTATTTGTGGTTTCAGAGAATACATACAGTGGTAATCCTGGCAGTTAAAATTATAACATGGAAGAGAGCAGTCATTCTTCCTTTCTCCTTCCAGAATTAAAAAATTCCCACTCAAGGGACCTGTAAGGTCTTTAGAGGTAGGCCCATAAAGTCCAATTGCCAGTGGTCTTTTATATCTTCCTTTATCAGGAAGTTGAAGAGCAGAACAGAGGTGGAGGGGGCCGGAGTCACCAGAAATCATTACATCTGTAAACAGGAATATACCTCCCAGGGTGCCCAGAGTTGTTTTTCCCGTGAGGTCAAAAACTTTCTCTCTGTGGTGGACATTTTCGATTATCGTTCTGGCTAATTCAGTTTCCTTTCGGGTCCCGACAATTAGAAAATTTACTTTTTCCACCTCCGCGGAAATTGCATTTATAAGCTGGATGTAATAATTTAATGGCCACATTTTTGGTTTCCAGTTAGTCCCGGGATGGAGGCAGATTATTTTATCCTCAACATTAACCTCAAACTCTCTTAAAAGTTGAAGGGCAATTTTTATCTCTTCCTCGCTTACATAAAATTCATAACTCATATCCTTCAAGGGGTATCCCAAAGCATTTACTAAATTCAAGAAGTATTGCGCCTTATGCATGCTGTCTTTACCAGGGTCAGGGACACATTTTGTGAGAAATAATCTGGTTTTACTGCGGCAATAGCCTTCCCGTTCAGGAATTTTGCAGAAAGAGAATATAATTACCCGCGTTGATGAGCGGTGGAAGAAAATCACTTTATCAAACTTTTTCTTTCTAATCTCAGAAATAAATCTTGCTCTGGCAATCAAACTTCTGTGCTGATTGCGCTCGTCAAATTCTATAATTTCATCCACTGCAGGATTGAATTCCAGAATTCTTCGACATCTTCCGGGTAGCGCCACTGCTAAAAAAATATCCCCCCGTGCTTTCTTTACGGCTTTAAGGGCAGGTATGGTAAATAATACATCACCCACCCAGTTGAGGTTTACAATCAGGATTTTATGCATATTTCAAAACCCGTTGGTAAACTTCCAGCATGTCTTCTATTAATCTGGGGAGAGAGTAAACTTCTTTAACCCGCCTTAATCCTTTAAGAATTAGCGCCTCTTTTTTGTGAGGGTTCTGGTATAATTCTAAAACCGCGTTTTTTAATTCTTCTACATTTCCCGGCGAAATGAGCAATGCACAGTTGCCGTTTTCGGTTATAATTGGGATATCAGATACCCTTGTGGCAACAAGTGGAACTCCCATTGCCATTGCTTCCAGTGTGACAATTCCAAAGGGTTCTTCATAAGGTGTAAAACAAAATACATCCATTGCCCTGAGAAAAGGTCTGACGTCTGTTTTTCCTCCCAGAAAAAGGATATCGCCTTTCATCCCCATTGTCTCTGCCAGGGTTTCTAACTCGGGTCTATTCTTCCCTTCTCCTACTAAAATTAATTTTAAATTCCTGACTACTTTTCTCAATTCCATAAAAGCCCGAAGTAGAATTTCCTGACCTTTTATCTTTTCTATTCGGGATATATTCCCCAGAATGAAAGCATCTTGATTCAGATTCAGTTTTTCCCGCGCTTCATATTTTGTATAGGGGTAGGTTAAAAAATAATCTACATCCACTGCGTTGGGAACTACTTTTATTCTGACTCCTGGAATTCCTTCCCATTCTTGCAATCTCCTTTTGGTTTCGAAGCTGACGGCTATAATCTGTTTAGAGAGAAAGGGGAAGATTTTTCTTAAAAGTTTTTTCTTATAAATTCCGTGAACAGTAGTAATATGGCTGGTTTTAAGTAAGCCTGCCAGCAGATTTCCTATAAAAGAAGTTACTCTGGTATGAGAATGAATGATGTCAATTTTGTGTTTCTTTAAATATCTCATAAGGATTAAAATGCTTCTGGCTACTCCAGGGCTGAGGACCGATTTGGTATTTATCGGTACAGTTATATGGGATATGTTGTGGCTAAGGAGTTCTGTGGCCAAGGCGCCTCCACTGCTGGCCACCACAATGTCACAATTTTTGCCTTTCAGGCCTTTTGCCAGATTCACCACATATCTTGAAATTCCACCCACATGGAGATGTTTGGTCAATATCAGGATGCGCATAATAAACTATTATAACCTTTATCTTTGAATCCTGTTATAATAAATTAATTATGAAAATAAAATCTGAGTTTTTTCAGCGCTCTGCTGTGGAAGTGGCAAGGGACCTTCTGGGCAGATACCTGGTGCGGAAGTTTCCTGAGGGCAGGGCGATTGTGAAAATAGTTGAGACTGAAGCATATCTGGGGATAGAAGACCCGGCATCTCATTCCTACAGAGGAAGGATTACCTCGAGAAATAAAGTAATGTATAGAGAAGGTGGGGTCTTTTATGTGTACAAAATTTATGGAATGTATTACTGCCTCAATGTGGTGACTAATCTGGAGAGAATCCCTGAGGCTGTATTCATCCGTTCCGGGGAACCAGTTAGTGGGATTGAACTTATGAGGAAGAGAAGGGAAGTAAAGGAAGTGAGGAAGCTATGCAACGGCCCTGGGAGATTGACTCAGGCTCTGGGAATTGACTTAAATTTTTATGGTCGCAAGGTCACGGGTAAGGAACTCTATTTCCTTCCTGGAGAAAAAGTTAAAAGAGAAGAGATTGTCTCTACTCTCAGAGTCAATATTGATTATGCTGGTGAGGCGAAGAATTTTCCTTTGCGGTTTTATATCAGGGATAACATATTTGTATCTCGAAAATGACTTCTGAAGAAATAGAGAAAAAACTCCCTCGGAAATTTGTGGAGAAAATAAAAAAAATTTTCCCGGCACAACTTATACCAGATATTCTGAAAACATTTGCCATTAAAAGACCCACCACTTTTAGAATCAATACGTTGAAAATAAGCCGTAGGAAAGCCCTAGAGGAATTTCGAAGGTTGGGGATAAAAGTTAAAGAAGTTTTATGGTATCCGGATGCTTTTATACTCACCTTTCCTGATTTACAGACATTATCTACCACGCATCTTTACCAGGAGGGGAAGATATATGTTCAGAATCTCTCCAGCATGTTACCTCCATTGCTTTTAAATCCTCAGTCAGAAGATAAGGTGTTGGACCTTACGGCTGCTCCCGGTAGTAAAACCACTCAGATTTCCGCCCTTATGCATAACAGGGGAGAGGTCATTGCCATCGAGAAGGATAAAGCCCGGTTTGAGAAACTCCTGGCAAATATGAGATTGCAGGGAGTGGAAAATGTCAAAGTATACAATCGGGATGGAATTGGAATCTGGCGAGAGTATTTTGAATATTTTGATAAAGTTCTCGTGGATGCTCCCTGTACATCAGAGGGGAGATTTAATATTTTAAGACCTAAAACATATCGCTACTGGAACCAGCTCAAGGTTAAAAGAATGGCTAAAAAGCAGAAAGGTCTTATAGTTACTGGATTTAAATGTCTTAAGCCTGGAGGTTCTCTGGTGTACTCCACATGCACATTTTCTCCCGAAGAGAATGAGTTTGTGATAAACTATTTATTGAAAAAGTTCCCCCAATCCTGCAGGATTGAAGAAGTAAAGATGGGGATTAAAAATATCATGCCGGGTTTGATAAGATGGAATGAAGTTAGACTACCTCAGGAGATAAAAAACTGTATTCGTGTAATTCCCACAGAACTTATGGAAGGTTTTTTTATATGCCTGTTCACAAAGACGAAATCGTTGGGGGAGTGATCGTAAATCGAAATAAAGTCCTCATCGCTCGCAGAATGGAAGGTGACGAGGATGAATTTCTGTGGGAATTTCCGGGGGGGAGAATCGAGTGTGATGAGACCCCGGAGTTTGCTCTCCAGAGAGAGTTGAGAGAGGAACTGGGATTAGACATCGAGGTTAAAGAAAAAATCTGCGAATTAAATACCGGAGAGAGGATGTTTTATTTCTATTTTGCAATCTCTAAAAATGACATTGATAGATTAAGTTCTCATCAGGAAATAAAATGGGTAAATGTTCAGGAATTGTCTGACTTTAAGTTCTGCGAGCCTGATCAGGAAGTTTTGGCCAAAATTATACAATATCTTAAGGGGGTGAAGATATGTTAAAACTGGCTGTCTTTTTTTGTATGATTTTTCCTGCAATCTGTTTTGCTGAAAACAGGAAGTTTATAATTGCGGATTTTGACTCCGGGAAGAAACCATCCAATCTTGGAGGCGATTTTGGTTCCTGGGATAACGATCCTGACGATAAGACTCATACCTGTGTGGATAGTTTTGCCAGATCTGTCAGACGGGGGCCTGGTGGATATTCGTTAAGGGTAATTTATGATGTCGCTTCCTCAAACCCTGCTTTCAATGGGGTATGGTTTAAATTAAATAATGCTGATTTTACACCTTTTACAAAACTTGTTTTGTGGGTGAAAGGAGATAAAATAAGGGGATTCACTAAGGTGTTTAAGTTGGAGTTAAAGAATGCCAGAGGAGAAAAAGGGGCTTATTATGTATCTGGTATAAGTGAGGAGTGGACAAAGATAGAAATTCCATTACGAAGATTTGGTCTTAAAGATTATTCTCAGATGGATGAACTTGTAATTGTGTTTGAGGATAATAAGGTTACTGAAAAAGAAGGTGTGATATATATTGATGATATATATCTGGAGTAACTAAGGTAATAAATTTTTCAACAGGTCATCTACTGTTGCTGGTATAACAATATATTCTGGTTCTTTTATGGTCCCGGTGATTCTTATCTTGTAAACGAGTTGGCTCAATCCCTGAAGTAGTATCTTCTGAAGTGCATCTAAAGTGGAACTTTCCTCTTTCTCCTTCAGCTGGGCAAATTCTGTTACAACAATCAGGTTCAGTTCCCCCGAGAGAGAGATTTTTCCCTGCAGGTATAAATTGACCATCGGAGAAATAAATACCGCCTGGGGTATAAACATATTTTCCTTCTGGAGGATAAGTTTCCCTTCTCCTCTCTGGAAACTGATTCTGGCCAGATCTGGTCTCGCAAGCAGTTCTCCCAGTTGTGTGAGTAATTTTATTTTCCCCAGATCTCCGTTCTCAAATCTCCAGTTAAATTGAGCCTCGGTGTCCATAATTTTATCTCCGGAACCGTTAAATACTCCTGAGGCAAAAAGGGAAGCATCTCCTACATCTCTGGAGGTAAAGAGTGATATAAACCTTCCAAGAGGTACTGAATTTATCATCATCTGCCCTGAGAAATTAAATGGTTTTTTAATAATTATGCTTCCAGTTATGGAAATTTTTCCGTTTCCAGGATAGAGTTCAAGATTTTGGAAACGAAGAATATGATTTTTCATTTCGGCATCTATATAACTATCTTCGGCAATCAGTTTGTCCTTATATTTGAGGTTTCTGACTTTTGATGTCAAATGGGCCAGAATATTTTTATCTCTTATATTCCCAAGTAAGGAAAGATTTTTAAACTCTATAGTCCCAGATATGGAGTTTAAGAATTTGTTTTTTACAGCCAAAATAGAAGACAGCTTTTCTATATTTATGGACCCACAAGCACTGAGGTGGATTTTTTTATCCTCAAAGGTATATTCTCCAGAATAGGAAATCTGATCAACCTGCCCTTCAGTTTTAAATGTATTTTCTTCCACATATCCTTTTCCCTGTATGCTGACCTCTGCTATCTGGAGGTCATATTTTAAACCGGAGTTTTCTTTATTTAAGATGAGTTTAAATTCCCCGGAAAATGGTTTATTTTCTAAAGCCCCTCCATATACATTAAAAATTATTACCTCCCGATGGCCATTTATTTTTATATCTTTTAAGAAGGCCACTTTTTTATTTTTAATAGAAAGGGATACATCTTTTGCCTCTCCTTCTATACGGTAAGTTTTACCGTCTATTTTTATTTTAAGATTCAAATCTTGAATATTAAATTTAGCTGTTTGATATTTCCCTTTGAGGTCCGAAGATTCCCCCTCCAATTCTAATTTCACAGGGTGTGATTTTCCCCAGTCAAAACTTATCTCCCATGCAGAATTTCCTGCAATTCTTAAATCCGGAGGGAATTTGAGTTCGAGAGTGTTTATTAATCGGAGAATATCCTTTCCGGAAATTGCAGGAATGCTGAAATGAGCATGGCCGGTTTTGGCTTTGAGAGAGTAACTTATCCTTATTATTTTAACTTCTGTTTTTTGATGCCCGATTACCACTATCGCTTTTCCTTTCACAGCGGGATTGAATTTAAGCAAGGAATGAAATAAAAGATGCAGTTTTACAGATTGGGCTTTGAATTCCCCTTGGGATGTAACTATTTTAATTTCAGGGAGTTCAATCCCAGTGAGATGGTATCGTGGTTTTTGTATGTAAATTTGGTAAAGAGTATTTTCAGAGATGGAATTTTGTAGTTTATCAATTGCTTTCGGCAGGATAAAATAGTTAAACACTCCCCACAGGAGGGCGATTATTGTAAAGAGGAGGAGGAAAACCAGTAAAACTCTGTTCATAATTTATTGTAATTTAACGCAATTTATTATAAAATTCAAAGGTTAAAAATTGGCCCTATCGTCTAGCCCGGTCTAGGATACCGGACTCTCATTCCGGAGACACGGGTTCAAATCCCGTTAGGGCCGCCATCGGAAGAAGATTCTATGTGAAAGGAGGAATAGGAGTATGGAAAATTTAGCAACTAAGAGCCTGGAAGAGCTGGAAAGTTATTATCAGGGTGAGAAGGAATTTGAGACTCAGTATGGGTTCTTTGCCAGTGGGGGCCGGGAATATATTGTAAAAACTCCTTTAACCCCTATGCCCTGGGCTAATATTTTAACCAATCCCGATTACGGTTGTGTAATATCTCAGACCGGTTGTGGGTACAGCTGGTGGAAAAATTCTGTTATGTGCAGGCTAACGAGGTGGGTTCAGGATTTGGTAACAGAGGAGTGGGGGAAATTCATATACCTCAGGGATAACAAGGATGGAGATTACTGGTCACTTTTTTATAAACCCTGTCAGACACAGTTTGATAAATTTGAGGTCCGCTATGGTTTGGGATATGTAGTTTATCATACTGAATATAAAGGGATAGAGAGCACTGTCACTCTCTTTGTTCCTCCCGATGCTCCCTTAGAAGTGTGGAAGGTTAAATTGAGAAACCTCTCTGATGAGGAGAGAAGCCTCAGTATATTTACCTATCTGGAATGGTGCCTGGGAAATTCTGAGGATATCCATAGAGAATTCCAGCGCACATTTATTGAGACTTCTTTTGATGAAAACCTCAATGCCATTTTTGCTACCAAAAGAAAGATACCGGTTCCAGGATTTATCTCCACCGGACTCAAGGAATATCCTGGTGATGGGTTCCATAGTGTAAATGTTCCTCCTGCAGGATATGAAGGAGATAAAAGGAACTTTTTTGGCCTTTATAATACTGCAATGAATCCTCAGGCAGTTGTTGAGGGTAGACTCAAAAATAAGGTCGGGAAGTGGAACGATTCCATCGCCAGCCTTCAGGTGAATATTTCCTTTAAGCCAGATGAGGTAAAAGAGATAGTATTCCTTTTAGGGTATGATCAGGGAAAGGAGGAGACAGCGAGATTGATAAAGCATTACTCTGATTTAAATAATGTAAAGGAGGCGCTCCAGAGGACGGTCAATTTCTGGGAAGAGTTTGTTTCTCCTCTGAAGGTCGAAACTCCTGATCCAGCATTTAATATTCTCAGTAATTACTGGCTCCGTTATCAGGCGATTGCTGGCAGAATCTGGGCACGCACTGCATATTATCAGTATAGTGGTGGATATGGCTTCAGAGATCAACTTCAGGACTCCTTGGTGTTTTTACCTCTGAAGCCGGAATTGACAAAAAAGCAGATTTTGCTTCATGCTCGCCATCAATTTACAGATGGAGCGGTGTACCACTGGTGGCATCCTTTGACAGAAATGGGAGCCAAGACCAATATGACCGATGATTTACTGTGGATGCCCTATCTGGCACTTTTCTATCTGGATGAGACCGGAGACTATTCCATTTTGGATGAAGAAGTTCCTTATGTAGATGCTCCTGATCAGGAAGAGACTCTGTATCAGCATTGTATCAGGGCTATTGAACTCGTTCTTTCCAGATTCAGTCCCCGGGGTTTGCCTCTGATTGGGGAAGGTGATTGGAATGATGGTATGTCTGCAGTGGGATTGAACTGGAAGGGAGAAAGTATCTGGTTGGGGCATTTTCTTTATGGGATACTCAACAGATTTGCAGAGGTATGCAGATATAAAAATGATGAAGAAAGGGCAGATAACTATTTACAGAGGGCAAAGGATTTAAAAAAGGCAATTAACGAACATGGCTGGGATGGAGAATGGTATATAAGAGCGACGCGGGACGACGGAAAGCCTATTGGAAGTAAGAGTTGTGAGGAAGGCAAAATATTTCTCAATGCTCAGACTTGGGCAGTTATCAATGATACTGCCGACGAGGATCGAAAGGTTCAGGCGATGGAGAGTGTAGAGAAGGTGCTTTTAAAGGATTACGGACCGATACTTTTTTATCCCGCATACAAAAGACCTGATCCTATGATTGGGTATCTATCTCGCTATGCTCCTGGAGTTAGAGAGAACGGTGGGGTCTATACTCATGCTGCCTGCTGGGCTATCCAAGCAGAATGCATATTGAAGAACGCAGATATGGCCTACGAGATGTATTCTAGGGTATGTCCGGTGAAGAGAGGGATGAATCCCGACCTCTACTGGGTGGAACCCTATGTGACTCCAGGAAATACCGATGGTCCTGATTCTGAAAACTATGGTCGGGGAGGCTGGACTTGGTATACTGGATCTGGCGCCTGGCTTTTCCATGTGAGCATAAACTGGATACTGGGTATAAGAGCGGAAAAGGATGGTTTAAGGATAGATCCCTGCATACCTAAAACTTGGGAGAAATTTCGCCTCACAAGGACATTCCGGGGAACGGTTTATGAGATAGAGGTGGAAAATCCCCAGGGAGTTACATCGGGAGTGAAGGAGATTTCCATCGATGGTAAGAAACTTGATGGCAATTTAATTCCGGTGATAGGAGACGGCAAATCACATCAGGTAAAGGTGGTTATGGGAAATAGATGAAGAAATTAACAGGGGCTGTCTTCCTGGCTTTGATTTTAATGGCCGCTGCCTACTATGTAAGTAAAATTAAATCCCGTAAAGAAAAACCTTCGCTGGAAGAAGTTAAGGAAGAGACAGAATCTTCCCAGCCTCAGAAGAAAAAGGACTCTATACCTGCTATTGATTTTGATTTCCAGGATTTAAATGGCAGGAAATACCATCTCTCAGATTTCAAGGGGAAGGTTATAATTTTAAATTTCCGTAGGAGAGAATGCCCTGCCTGTGAATATGAACTGGCGTTTTTGAAAAACCTTTATAATCGCATCGCCGGAGATGGGAATATTGTGTTAGTTCCACTCTTTTTGGGAGAGGGGAGTTCTGTGATAGCAGATTATCTTAAGGGGAAGAATATAAAGTTCAGCTGTTATGTAGACGATTATGGGGTATCAGCGTATAAGTACCGGGTGTATGCTGTTCCGACTACATTTATAATTGATAAGCATTTTCAGATTGTAAATAGAGTCGTGGGAGTTGCGGAGTGGGATTCAGAGGAGGTTATCTCCTGGCTGGAAAAGTTAAGCAATGAATGAAATCTCTTACCCCTGGGCATTTATCTCGGGGCTGATTTATTTTTTCACTCCCTGTGTATTTCCTTTGATCCCTTCATTTCTGTCATTTATAACCGGACTTTCTTTTAATGATTTGAAATCAGGAGGGGTGGGAATAAAGAAAAGAGCAATTATAAACAGTATAGCATTTTTATCTGGTTTTTCCCTGATATTTATAAGTCTGGGAATGGGAGCGACAGGTCTGGGAATTTATGCATTTAAACTTAAATTGCCTCTTCAGAAAATAGGAGGGATATTGATTATAACTTTGGGTTTGTTTTTGTTATTTCAGAACAGATTAAAGATTTTCCTCCAGACCAGAAGTTATCTACCGAAACTGAAACCCGCAGGGGTTATTGGTTCATTTATTGTAGGCTCAGCATTTTCTTTCAGCTGGATACCCTGCGCTACTCCCGTGTTATCTGCTGTGCTGGTGTCAGCGAGTGTAAGTAGAAGTTTGTGGAAGGGATTCGTCATTTTAGGTCTGTTCTGTTTAGGATTAAGTGTGCCATTCATATTATGTGCGCTGTTTCTGGCTATGTTTTTAAAACTTCTTTCCAGAGCAGGAAAGGTTTTGAGATGGATAGAAATTTTTGCAGGTATTTTTCTTGTTATATTTGGGATTTATATATTTAGGGGCAGGTTAATGTAAATGGATTGGCACCACATAGCAAGAACTCTAAAAGAACAGATAAACAAGTCTCAGATAGAGACCTACGAATCCGGATATCGGTTTTATCTCCAGGAGCTTAAGCAAAGTCTAAGACGAAAATTCTCCGGGGCTGATATAGATGAACTCTTAAGAGGTAGAAGTGAATATAATTCTCGGGGAAGATTTTACATAATTGAGGAGGAGCTGAGTCCCCAGTTAATGAGGCTGGATTCGCATTTAATTACCAATCGTCTGCGAGCCACGCTTTCCTTCCTTCAGGGAATAAGGGAGAAAACCGCTCGGGTTCTTAACAGGAAAGGATATACCACCATTGATGACCTTCTTTCTCATCCCCGGTTCGGGAGTCGTGCTCAGCAGGTATGGAGGATTTTAGAAGATGGTGATACTCAGGAGTTGCTTTCTTTATGTTGTATGCGGTATCCCAAATCTTCTCCCATATTTCTGTTTTTATCCCAGTTATTTGAGCTCCAGGAGTTTGTTTTTTTGGATATAGAAAGCCTGGGTCTTTTCTCCGGTAATATGTTATTCTTAGTGGGTATGATTAAATTTGGCTCTCAGGGCGCAAAACTCATTCAGATACTGGCTAGATTCCCGGAAGAGGAGCCAGCGCTACTATTGGAAACCGCTGGATTGCTTAAGGATGTAAAGGTTATGGTAAGTTTTAACGGTAAGACCTTTGATTCTCCCTATCTGGAACATCGGGGTGCGATGTATAATATCGAGTTTAAGAAACCTTTACTCCATCTTGACCTCTTGCACTTCTCACGCAGAATACTGAGACAATTATCAGATGGGTTCAAATTGACAAACATCGAGGAGAAAATTTTGAATAGAAATCGGGAACAGGATATAAGCAGTGAATATGTACCTTTATTATATCGGGAATATTTGAAAGAAAGAGAGCCTGGGTATCTTTATCCCATAATTGGTCATAACAAAAATGACCTCATGAGTTTGGTGGAACTTCTGAATTTCCTGTACAGTAAATGTCTCTGACCCTCCTTCTTTCAAGACTAAAAGCAAAATCCTGGTATCAGGGCAATATCCTGGAGGTTAAAACCATTCCTCCCCGCCCCGCGGTGTATACAGAAATGGATATGGAACTCTCATATCCGATTAGGAAATTCCTGGACTCCAGAGGTATTTCCCGATTTTATAACCATCAAGCACAGATGATTGCCGAAATTCTGAATAATCGGAATGTAATTATCACTACATCCACATCTTCTGGGAAGACGTTGGGGTATCTAATCCCCATCCTTGAGGAGATTTGTAGAAATCCTTCTTCACGAGCACTCCTTATATACCCTCTGAAGGCATTGACTAACGACCAGTACAGACTTCTCCAAGAGATAAAGGAGTTGAGTTTTAAAGCCGGGATTTATGATGGAGATACTCCCGGTGAAAAACGTCCCCAGATCAGAGAACATGCCAATGTAGTGTTGACCAATCCCTATGAACTCCATCAAATACTACCTTATCATTACAAGTGGAGTAATTTCTTCCGGAACTTGAAGTTTATAATATTGGATGAGGCTCATACCTACAAAGGTATTTTTGGTTCCAACATAGCAAATCTTATCTTCCGACTTAAAAGGGTTCTTAAAAATTATTCCGCACATCCTCAATATATACTTTCCACTGCCTCTATAGGCAATCCAGTAGAGTTTGCGGTTAAGCTTGTGGGTGAGGTTTTTGTCCATATCGGTATAAACCAGGATGGCTCTCCTCAGCCCCGTAAAGACATTGTTCTGTGGAATACGACAAGTTCCCCGATTTCCTCTCTCACACAGGCCAGGGAAATAATTCAGGAGTTAATCAAACTTGACCTTAAAACATTGTGTTTTTTGAAAACCAGAAGAAATGTGGAACTGCTATGTTCCTGGATGGGAGAATACAGAGATGTGGTATCTGCATATCGTGCAGGATATTTACCCGGAGTGCGTAGAGAAGTGGAGAGGAGGTTGAAATCTGGAGAGTTAAAGGCGGTCCTGGCAACCAATGCTCTGGAGTTGGGAATTGATATAGGGATGCTGGATGCGGTTTTAATTTTAGGTTTTCCAGGAAGCGTATCTTCTTTCTGGCAGCAGGCGGGCAGAGCAGGGAGAAAGGGGAACCCTGCTATTATTTTTTATCTGGCTTTACAAGATGTGCTGGATCAGTATCTCGTAACCCACCCTGAGGTGTTACTTGACCCTGTTTTTGAAAAATTAAATGTTACCCCTGATAACCCTTACATCTACAGCAGACATCTGCTCTGTGCCGCTAGTGAATTGCCGCTCACAAAAGAAGAACTGAATCCTCAGGGCAGAGAGGTCTTAAAAAGTCTATCTCAGGCTGGCATTGTGGGCGAAAGTCCTCGAGGTTATATTTATATTGGTGGAGGCAGACCCCAGGCTTTTGTATCTCTGGAGAACATTTCTCAAGATGTGGTCCAGATAGTGGTGGCGGGAAGAATCTTGGAGATTATAGATTATCAGCGAGCACTGCGAGAAGTTTATCCGGGGGCAGTTTATCTTAACCAGGGTAGAACCTACATTATCGAATCCCTTGATTTGGATAAAAGGAGAGCAATCGGAAGAGAAGAGAGAGTGGATTATTATACTCAGGTGATGGAAGAAGAGGATGTCTCCATCCTGGAGGCTAGAGATAGTAAACGCAGGGAATTTTTAAGTATAAACTTTGGATACTGTCAGATAAAACAGACAATCTTGGGATATAAGGTTAAGAAAGGAGATGAGGTCCTGGCTTACAGGGAATTAAATTTACCCCATCTGGAGTTTACCTCTGCAGGTATCTGGATAGAGATAGATGAAGAGGTGGAAAGAGTTGTTTCTGGTGAGTTTGATTATCCCGGCGGGCTTCATGCCCTGGAACACCTCCTCGTGGGGCTTGCTCCTCTTGTGGCTTCCTGTGATAGAGGAGACCTTGGGGGAAGGGCTTATCCTTTATATCCTCAGATTGGGAAACCATGTATATTCATATTTGAAGCCTTCCCGGGCAATGTTGGTATTGTTGAAAATTTATATTCCAGGATAGAGGAGTTTTTAGAAATGGCATTTATCCGTATTAAAGAATGTCATTGTCACAGTGGCTGCCCTTCCTGTGTCCTATCTCCTAAGTGCGGGAGTAATAATCAGCCAATGGATAAACACTGTGCCAGATTTATTCTGGATTTACTTTTTGAGCGACAATTACGTCTCCGATAATATCAGGGTAACTTCCCAGGGTATACTTTCTGATTATATGCTCGGGCAGCAGTGAGATTGTGTGAAATCTCTTAATTATTCGATAAGGCCCTTTGTTCATAAAAATTCTCTGAATTGGTATGCGATCTTGTCCAATTTTGTGATAGATATGATAAGGAGTGGAGTCAAATGGGTGAGAAATAGAACGTATATACCTCCTGTAGTATCTTTCGTGAAGTATGATGTAGTCTGCTCCTGTAATAGAAGGTGAGACTCTATATAAGTAGTAAAACTCGGATGGTTTAAAATATCTGTTGAGATAGATTTCAGTTCCTGGAGGTATATGAGAGGTTATCCAGTAAAATGCCTTTTGGCGATTTTCATGCCAGAAATTATACTCTATACCTACTGCTCCAATGTAGAGGTAGAGAATAACAACAAATGGTATTTTAAATGATTTCAGCCTACTTATTATCAATCCTCCTAACATAGCCCAGAAGGGTAACAGGGGTAAGAGATAACGATCGAATGGCACATCTATTAAGAATAAGCTCGTTGTATAAACAGTGACTGGGAGAGTTATACATATTTTAGAAAATAGTGTCTGAGAGCCAGATATAAAGGTTTTCAGCCCTTTGATTCCCAAAATAAACAATGGTAACGTAACCGACACTATTATACTTAGAGGGATTACTATAAGATTGTATATATCTTTGTGGTCAGGGATTACATTCAATAAATCTTTTTGGAAATTTTTCATAATTAATTGAATGTCCTGCATTCTTAAATACAGTCCGTTAACTACATAAAAAAATAAAGAGGTGAATAAAAAATATATTATAAGTGAATACAGAACTTTTCTTCTATTTTGCATCGCGATTAACAAAAGAGGGGGAATAAGTATTACCAGATTCCCTGTCATGCTTAATCCCAGAGCAGTACAAATACTCAAAATAAATATATGAATAAAGATGAGCGCCTTTGTTCGGAATAAAATTGTCAGATATATGATGAGATAGAGATAGAAAGTGTTGCCTATGTTAGCGAGGCTAAGATGGCTGTAGATGTTTAAAAGAGGGAATCCTCCAGCTATAATCACGGAGTATATGGCTTCTTTTTCTCCCCAGATGTTAACACATATTAAGAAAATAATTCCCAATAAACTTAATCCATAGACAAGAGCTAATACTCTGCCTAGAATTAAATTCTTTTTTATAGAGAGAGGTTTTATATGCAATAACTTGGCTAAAACTGCGACTTGAGTAGAAAAACCTAAAGTATGATAACAAGGTGTATATTTTTTTAATGCAATCTCTACAGTTCTTCTGATATATTCCCGCTCATCATGCTCAAACCATTCTAATTTTGTCCCTGGATAGGGATTCACTCCCCACATTAATCCCGAGGCTTTTAAAATTACAGACACGCCTATAAAAATTTTTAGAATATTATTTTTTGCCAACGCTTTCATTTTCAATTTAATAAAAAATTTTTAAAATCTTTGCTAAATTTGACATTTGTGGTCAAAATGTGGCATAAATGTAATAGAGGGCTTGGCTACGGGTGGGGGACTAAAAAATGCCTTTGCAGGGATTAAAAAATAGGGGCCAGAGTTAAATTCTGCTTTTTTTAAGTACTTGAGTATCACAAAATTATATCTCTTTGTTTCTGTTATCATTTTAGTTATATATTTATTGAATGGCTCTATATATATATGAGGTTCTTTCCTATTAAGGATATAAGGGTTAAAAAATTTAATATTTACTACAATATAGTCGATATTGTATTTTTGAATAAGTTCCCTTATATTTTCAATCTCATGCGTATAATAGGCGTGGAAAAAATCCAATGTTCGCGCTTTTACTATCATAAAATAATTTTTATACCAGGCCTGAGTCAATTCAAATTTGATGAGAACCTTTTTTTCTGCAAATGTTGAGATAGCATCTGCAACGTAAGGAGAAGCAGCGATAAATACATTGCACGGTTTTTTCTTTAGATATTCACATAGTTGCCTTTCCTCAATGGGGATATTTATCTGACACATTCCACGATAAATTTTGAGCCTGTTAAGGTTTAAATCCCAGATGAGTAGGTATATCACCCAGAAAAGGACCAATACTCTGAAAGGAATTAATTTTATGAACTTTAAAATAGAAATTACTCCTCGGGATAGCAACAGGGTCTGTAATGTTGGAAATAAGAAAAGGAGATATCTATCAGGCAGATAAAGGCGTATAAACAAAAACTTCGCTAGTTCAAATAGAATAAAGCTGGTAATTATCATTGCCAGTATGATATACAGGCTATCCTTTTTTCTAAGTCTGAAGAGTTCCTCCAGCCCTAAAAGGACAAAAAAAGCAATTAAGGGATTTTTCGAGAATAGAAAGTTTTTAAGATATGACAGATATTTAGGAAATGGGAAATAAGGACTTCTACCGCCAGATTCAAATAAAGGATTGACAAGCATCTCCTTTTTGGTAAGTAAAGGTCCCAGGAATGAAGGCCGGTTTAAATATTTAACCCCTATAATTAATAATGACATCAAAATAAATAGTGTCAACCAGTAAAAATCTTTTTTCTTCCATGGCAAATTTTTTTTGGTTAAGTATGTAAAGAGTAGATAAAATGCTGATACGCTACTTATAAGAGGCAAAAGCAAAGGATAGAATAAACTACCCAACAAAATAATTATAGCTATGATTTTCAAATTGCCTTTTTTTAAATAGATCAAAAATAAAAATAAAGCCGGGAAGGCAAACGACCTTCCAAACCCTCCTGGAAACATTCCCAGAGCAATAGGGATAAAGGAAAAAAATAGAGGAGAGACGAGAATTAGGAGGTTATTTTCTTCAATATAGAGCTGGCCTACTTTATATATCAAAAATGCCGCAGTACAAAAAAGAAGAACACCGAGAATTTTCCCTGCAAGTATCGGATCCCAGAGATAAGTTAGAAAAAAATATACGAATTTAACTCCCCAGGGCCTTAAATATCGGGAGTATTCGGTATAAATGTCATTTGGAAATAACTGAGGATTGTGGAACTTATTCATCCAAAAAGTGGCCTGAAACACATCATCGGCTATGCGGTATTTATCTACAAAAGTATCATATTGGGTATAAAGATAAATACTACCAGGAAGTAATATTGCGATTATTCCAAGGATGATATTTTTTCTTTTAACCATCGGAACTGGGTTAAGTACAG
>NATI01000039.1 GCA_002085265.1 Candidatus Omnitrophica bacterium 4484_49
TTTTGATTTTAAAAAGCCACGGGATAGTTGTAGCCGGGGAGAGTTTACAGGAGGTCTACAATCTGTGCTGGGCAGGAGAGATAATCGCTAAAAGATTGGTTTTTAAAAAAGTGTTTTTTAAATAGGATGTTTCTGGTAAAATATTGTTTAAAATTAAGATATTATGTGGCCTTCTAAAAATAAAGGCGAAAGTGAAAAGTATTTGATTGAAGTCAGTGGTGATTATTTCCGTTTTTTTCTGATTTCCAGAGAAGAAGATAGATTTAAAATCAAGGATTTTAAAAATATCTATATAGAAAAGGGGCTGGAGGATCCGGAATACTGGAGTATATTTAAGGAGGCGCTGAGGAAATTTTTTCGTCCCCAAATTAGGAAGTTGGATTTACTTATCTCTCCTCCCCATACTGCAAGCTGTGCCAAACTTCTCCCTCCTATTCCTTTAAGAGAGGCCCACAACTATTGCAATCAGGTTATTACTCATGAGATGGGGATAAGCAGATTGAGTTATTATGTAGACCACAGAATAAAGAAACTGGAGGGGAAGGATAATATCGCAGGTATGTTTTCGGCAGTCAAGAAAGATGTTCTGGATAAGATTATAGATTTCTGTATGGAATTAAAAATAGAGGTTGACCGTATAGAGACTTCCTTGATTTCAGCGGAAACACTTTTTCCGGGGTTGGGTTTGGTGCCTCAGCAGGCATCTATTGTGGTTATGCGCATGGAGGAAAGTTTCACTGAACTTTTTATCCTCAATGAGAAATATGTCGTCTCATACAATATTTTGAATTTTGGACTTCGGGATATAAAGTTTTCTCTGGTGAGGACGATATATACTCAGACTCAGCCGGTAGAGATTAACTTTGACAAGGCAGAGGAGATAGTGAATACTTTAGGATACCCTCAGGGGGAGGGAGATTATTCCGAAATTTCCTACCACCAGCTTCGAATATTGCTTTTGCCCGCTCTGGAAATTCTGGCTGAAAGGTTGCGGAGTTTTATTCAGGAGTATAAAAAAGAGTATCCTTCAGAAAAAATCTATAGCCTTTATCTGGCCGGGAAAGCATTGGTTATGCCGGGGCTGGGGGCTTATCTGGAGGAAAAACTTTCAATTCCCTATTTGAATTTTGAACCGTTTAAACTTATACCTCACATATCTACAGAAGAAGGGATAGAGGTTGACTCCTCCTGTTTGGGGCTGGTGTTATCGTTTACCCTTCCGGAAGGAAAAAGGTATGATTACCTGCCTCCTCATTACAGGATAATTAAAGAAAGCCATAAATTGAGGAATAAAGTTCTGGTTGTACTGGTGGTCACTGCAGCCTTATTTTCTTTTCTTTATGGAGGAGTAAAGTTGAATTCTTATTACCTCAATGGAATGTACAGAAAAGCCGAAGAGGTATATAACGAGTTATACCCTCTGATCCAGAATGTAGATCAGGTGGAAAGATTAAGTAAGGAAATAGAGGAGGCCCGGGAGGCGATTAACCAGATATATTCCAGTTATCCTGACTGGGTGGGTATATTGAAAGAATTGAGCAACCTCACTCCTCAGGAGATAGTGCTGGAAAGTCTGGAAAGTGGTTATGAGGATGGTGAAATCTATATGCTTCTGGAAGGCAATATTGTAACCGGGATAGGTTCCCTCAATCTGGTGCTGAATCAATTCATTCAGGCTCTGGGCAGTTCCGCATATGTTAAAGAGGTGAGAATCTTGACCACCAAGCAGATAAGTTCGGAGTTTATAAATCAGTTGAATTTTACATTGAAATGTTATCTAAAATGAAGATATCCGGTTTCCTGAACAGGAAAGAAACGATACTGGAGGATGTTCTGGAATTTCTGAGAGAGCAGAAATTACTGGTTTTTTTCTTTCTGACTCTGTTAGGTGTTTGTATTCTGGGATTCCAAATTTTCATCGGGCCGGAGATAGAAAAGATGATTACCGTTAGGAACAAATTGAACAGAATTAACGAGCGTCTTTTTAGTTTACAGAAAGAACTTGTTTCTCATCCTAATATTCGGAGAGAAGCCCAGATTCTTAAGGAACAATTTAAACTTCTTCAGAAGGAATTTCCCCCTGAAAGGAGATTTTTGAGCCTGGCTCAGGAGGTATTATCCGGACTGGAATCTGAGGGGATAAAGATTATAAATTTCAAGTATCTGTATGATTTAAAAGAGGATACACCTTCAGGGTTCAAGAAATATGGCTTAGAACTGGAATTACTTACGGATTATATCGAACTGGGCA
The DNA here is from genome assembly GCA_002085265.1 of Candidatus Omnitrophica bacterium 4484_49. Classification (GTDB taxonomy): domain Bacteria; phylum Omnitrophota; class Gorgyraeia; order Kaelpiales; family Kaelpiaceae; genus 4484-49. Next base: position 2,252 of record NATI01000039.1, read on the forward strand.
AATTTTTAGAAGCTATGGAGAATAAAGGGCTTAAATTCTGCATCGAGAGAATCAATATCAGCAGATTATCCGATCAGGGATTGGATGTGAAGTTAAAAGTTGTGTTTATCCTTCGGAGAGAGAAATGAGAGTGGTAATAGGTATAATAATTCTGGGAATGGTGATTACCTTGGTGTATGCAGTACATTTAGTAAATATACCCATACCTAAGGTTTCATATTTTAAATCCGAAATTTCAGAGGTAGTGGATAGAGGGAAAGTGAGAGTAAATCTTTCTCCTTTGATAGTTGATGAAAGAAAGAAGTTGAGAGCCAGTAAGTGGGTGAGGAATCCGTTTAGTTTTATCCAATCTGCAGCTTTGCTGGGAGATTTGGAATTGCAAGCCATCTCCATAGATACTCAGGGTAATGGCCTGGTGGTGATTGGTGGCGAGATTTATCGGGAGGGAGATGTGGTTGGTATATATAAAATAATTAAGATAGGGAAGGATTATATAGTTGTGAATCGAGGAGGAAGTAATATAATTATAAGATTGGAAAAGGGAGAGTGAAAATGAAAAATATTGTATTGAGTTTTTTATTATTGGTTGCGGTTTTCAGTTCCAGTAGTGCGCAGGAAAAAGCCCCTTCTCCTTCCAGATTTGAGGTTGCCCAGAATAGGATAGTTGCACTGGAGATAAAGGAAGCGGAAATAAGAGATGTTTTGCGGATGCTTGCTGAACAGTTTGGGTTAAATATTGTGATTTCTGATAGAGTTAGCGGGAAGATAAGTGTAAAGTTTACAAATGTCTCGGTGGAAGAGGCGATAGATGCTATTGTTACCATAAATGGCTATGCCTATACTAAAAAGGGTAATGTGATAAAAGTGACTACTCCCGAGGAAGTTGAGAGGGAGGCTCCCATAACCAGGGTATTCGTTCTCAATAATGCTATCGCTGAGGATTTAAAGCCCAGTTTGGAAAAATCACTATCATCCATAGGGACTATCGAGGTTGATAAACGTTCTAATGCCTTAGTTGTTACGGATGTGCCTAATTCTGTCCAGACCATAGAAAATCTGATTAAACAGCTGGATAAAGAAACGCCTCAGGTACTTATAGAAGCCAGGATAATAGAGACGATTTTGGGTAATTCTAAGGATTTGGGTATAAACTGGACTGCAAAGGTAACGGCTACTGGTTCCAAAAGACCTCATACTTTCCCATTTCGCAAAGTTGGACCTAAAAGTTTCTTTCCTGAGAACCAAACCGAGACATCCAGTGACGATGAGGATACAGCAGACTTTCCATACCCTCATGGGTTCCCTTATGCTACTACTGATGAGTTCAGTTTCGGTACTCTGAACTTCTCTCAATTTCAGGTGGTTTTGGAAGCATTACAGTCAAGTTCTGAGACTAAGGTTTTATCTCATCCTCGACTTGTCACCCTGAATAATCAGGAGGCTAAAATCCTGGTGGGGACAAGAGTCCCAATACCCATTTATACATTTAACGATGAGACCGGAACCTATGAGATTTCTGGATATGAGGAGGAAGATGTGGGGATATCTCTGGAAGTTACTCCTCACGTATCTCCAGATAACAAGATAAAACTTACACTCCATCCGGAAGTAAGCTCCATTACTGGATATACCGGCCCTAATGACGAGAGGCCGATAATAGATACCAGAGAAGCAAGCACGCAGGTTCAGCTTAGAGATGGGGAGACAGTGGTGATTGGAGGTCTGATTAAGCAGAACAAAATTGATACTGTGAGCAAAGTGCCTGTTCTGGGCGATCTCCCCCTTCTGGGATTGGTTTTCAGGCACAAAAGCAAATCTCTGGAATCCACTGACCTTCTGATATTTGTTACTGCTAAGATTTTAAAGCCCGGTGAGAAGAGAGGAAAGCATGTTCTGGAAATCAAGAAATTATTCAAACCCGAGAAGGAACTGGAATAGAAAATGAATAGATACAGGAGAAAAATGCTGTATGTTGTATTAGGGATTGTTTTCGTATTCGTGATTTTGATGGTGGTTATATCCAGAATATACATAAAGGGGGAGAACTCTTATTCTGAATTCGTAAAATTTGCCTCCAATATGGATTATAATCTTAAGGTTCTGGGTGCAAAGTACCTCTCTCAGGCCAAACAGACTGAGAGGGAAAAGAAACTCAGAGAACTCACAGAGAAGCAGGTTGAGGTTTTGATGTCCGAGCTGAACGCCACTGCTCAGCAGACAGAGGAGTTAAAGTCCAGTCTGGCGGAGATGCAGAAAAAATTACAAACTCAGGCACCGAGATTGAAGTCGAGAATAAAGACGCTGGAGAAGATGATTGTTCAGTTAAGTAAGGAAAAGAGTCAACTCAAAAATAGTTTAAGGCAATTGCAAAGGAATATCAAAAGAACACGATATAGAATCTCTCAATTGGATAAGATAAAAAGTGAAAATGAAAGATTAAGTCAGGAACTGGATAAAATTGACTCTGAATTTAAGAAAGCTTTAGGAGAGAAGAAGAAATTATACGCAAAACTGGAAAAATTAGAAGCCATAAGGGATAAGATAAAATCTCTAGATGAGGAAAAAGAGAAGTTGGTCGCTGAGTTGAATTCCACAAGGTTGGAGAAGCAACGGCTGGAGAAAGAAATTGAGGAATTAAAACAGACAGTAGACGAGTTAAAAGATAAGCTCTCTAAAGCTGAGAGCCGATTAGAAGTTGCAGAGCAGAAGGTAAAAAATAATCAGATAGAATTAGGTATGCGAGCGGAAAAGATTCTGGCGTTGACTCAGAAAATACAGGAACTTTCCAAGGAAAAAGCCGACCTTGTTAAGGCTCAGCAGGAAAGTAAAACTTTGCTTGCTGAAAAAGAGAAGAAGATAGGGGAACTAGAGAATAATGTTTCCCAACTCCGGGCACAACTCAATTCTCAGAAAAGCCAGTTTTCTCAACTGGTGGAGGAGAATAAAAAACTTAAGGAAGAGTTGAAAACCGCGCAGTTAAATTATAATAATATCTCCCAGCTTCTGAATCAGGTATCGGAGGCGAGTAACCAAATGCAGGAGAAACTTTCTCATCTGAATAAAATTATATCCAGCCCTACCCGCATTACTCTTAAATCTGAGAAGGCAATAGTTGACCTCGGGAAGATGAATATTCAGGATGTCGATCCCGAAATAGCATTGAGTAGCCTTATCTACCAGTTCCGAAAGGTCAGGGAAGGGCTTTCTTCTCCTCAAAAGGAGGAATATATCCGTAAGGAGGCAATCTGTCATTATAATCTTGGGGTGTATTATTTAAAAAAAGAACGCGTAGAAGACGCCCTGAGAGAATTTTTGAGTGCTTATAAACTTCAACCCCATGATCCCGATACTCTGTATAATATAGGGCTGATATACCGTTATTATCTTTATGACTATGATAAGGCCAGAGTTTTTCTGAATAAATACTTAGAATTAAATCCTCCATCCCGGGAGGTGGAGAAGGTAAAAGAAATTCTGGCAGAAATTGAAGAATGAATGTCAGAAACATTGTTATCGGGGGCAGTGATCTTCAGTTTGTAAATATCCTTTCCCAAAATATAAAAAATCTCCATCCAGATGTAGAAATTCACTCCACAAATGACGCTTATGATATGTATATCCTTACAGGGGAGAAAAAACCCCTGATTTTAATTTCGGAGTTGATTTTTCCTCAGTGGGACTGGGATGGGTATTTGATATTGAAACTGATTAAGAAGGATAAGCGTTTCAGTGACATTTCGGTCTTTTTGATTTTAGATAAGAGGGAGAATAGATATGAATATATACTTCAGGACGAAGATATTGACAAGGTGTTTTTTAAAACTGATGGACTGGATGTAATGTTGCGGGAAATAGAGAAGATAATCTGATATGCAGGAAATACTGGAAATATTGAGGGACAAAGGAATTGTGGACGAGGCAGGGGTGGAAAAGGCCACAATAATTGGGGAGCAGAAAAATGAGAGTGTATTAAAAGTCCTGACGGAAATCCTCCCTGATAAAAAAACAGCGATTTTAGAAGAAATAGCCCGGTATTATCGTATTCCTTATCTGGACCTCCATTCCCTTCAACTGGATAAGGATATAGTTTACACCCTCCCCGAAGATTTTGCTCGGCGGTATCAGGTATTACCGTTGTTTAAAATTCGTGACTGGTTGTTTGTGGGGATGGGGCCGGATTTGGATTTTGGGCTTCTGGAGGAGATAAAGCATCAGGCAAAAACCAATGTGAAGATCTGTATAATGGATTCTCAACAGATTCAGGAGGGTATCGATAAGATATATCGGGCGATATCCAGCGCTGAGAAACTTGTCCAGAGAATAGGCAAGATAGAAGATTTAGGGGCATCTATTGTCCATCTCGTTAATCTCATCGTCGCTCAGGCGGTAAGAGACAGGGCCTCTGACATCCATATAGAACCAGAGCCAGACAAACTGCGAATAAGGTTCAGAATAGACGGAATATTATATGAAATTCCCTCCCCTCCCAAGCCTTTAGAGCCAGCCATTGTATCTCGGATAAAAGTGCTTTCCAATTTAGATATTGCTGAATCCCGACTTCCACAGGATGGTCATTTTAAGGTCAATGTTGATGGTAAGGAGATAGATGTCAGGGTTTCTACACTGCCCACGATAAATGGAGAGAATGTGGTATTGAGGATACTGGATACCTCCAGTGTCCTTCTGGGACTTGAGAAGTTAGGATTTTCTGAAGAATCCTTAGACTTGTTCCGACAGGCGATATCTCATCCTTATGGAATGATATTGACCACAGGACCTACGGGTAGCGGTAAAACCACCACTCTTTACTCGGCATTGATGGAGTTGAACACCATGGATAAACATATTGTCACTATAGAGGATCCTGTGGAATATCGTCTTCCCCTTATCAGACAGGTGCAGATAAATCCCAAAGCAGGGCTTACATTTGCTAATGGTCTCCGTTCTATTTTAAGACATGACCCTGATATAATAATGGTGGGTGAAATTCGCGATCTGGAGACAGCGACAATTGCAATCCAGTCAGCGCTTACCGGACATCTGGTTTTTTCCACCCTTCATACCAACGATGCCCCCAGTGCAATTACTCGTTTAGCCAATATGGGGGTGGAGCCCTATCTGATTTCCGCGTCGGTGGTGTGTGTTATGGCTCAGAGATTAGCCCGAAGAATCTGTCCCCAATGTAAAATAAGTTATGTTCCCCCGCAGGGAATAATAGAAAGATTCAATCTCCATAAGTATGTAAAGGAAGGTGAAAAAATTGTACTGTATAAAGGAGAGGGATGTGATTTCTGCAAGGGGACGGGTTACAAAGATAGAATAGGTATTTTTGAGATAATGCTTTTAGATGAGGAGATTAAAGAAATGGTTGTGCAGTCAGCGTCAGTGATTCAAATCCGGGAGAGAGCGAGGGAGAAGGGAATGAAAATACTTTTTGAGGATGGATTGGAGAAGGCTCTGCAGGGGATAACTACTCTGGATGAAGTTACCAGGGTATGTGAGGAAATTGCAGAGCCCAAGGTAAGGTCAGCGGAGATGATGGCAGTGGAGCCTTACTTCCCTGCAGAGGAAGAAAAAGGAGTAAAAGTTGCGGTAGAACATGTTCCTCAGCCAGACAGATATTTCTATCTTACTTCTCAACATGAGGATGCATATATGAAGATTACATACACTATTATGGAGGATTTAGGAGCAGTCGTTTTAACTGGGGTATTTGGATGTGGTAAGACATTACTTCTTACATATCTGGAAAATGAGTTAAGCAAGCAGAGAATGAGGTTCATCAGGGTTACAAATCCTCAGGGAGACCGGCTGGATATTTTGAGAAACATCGTGCGGCAGATTTACACCGAGCCTTTGCCCCTGCGCAGGAGTGATCTGGCTTCCGATGCTTTGCTGGAGATATTTGAGCAGAAAATAAGGGATAACATGCGAGACGGTATAAAGACGATAATAGTTGTAGATGAGGCTCATCTGATAAAAAATGAAGATGTTTTTGAACAATTGCGGCTGTTTCTCAACTATCAGGCAGACCTGGGATTTGAGGTTAACTTGATTCTCGCCGGGCAGCCAGAACTGAAAGACAAAATAGCCCAGTTTCGACATATAGAACAGAGAATAGCCCTTAACGCTGAAGTTAACAGTCTGGATAGAAACGAAGTTGAGAAGTACATCAATCATAGAGTAAAAGTTGCAGGTGGTAAATCCGGGATATTTTCACCTCAAAGTATAGATGTAATTTCTGATAAAAGTGCCGGCATCCCCAGGAGGATAAATACCATCTGTGATCTCTGTCTTCTTCAGGGAATGGGGATGAATAAAAAGAATGTGGATGAGGAAGTGGTTAATACCGTCGTCAAATCTTTCTTGAAAAATGCCCCTGTATAGTTACCTGGCTCGAGATAAACAGGGAAAACCTGTGAAAGGTGAAGTGGTTCTGGAAAATGAGACCGAACTCATAAGGTATCTGGAAAAAGAAGATCTCCTGCCCATAAAGTTTGAAGAAAAAATCGAGAGTAAGACCAGAAGGTTCAGTTTATCTTCCCTTCTGTCCAGAAAGATAAAGAAGCAGACTTTGATAATCTTTACCCGGCAGTTTGCCAGCACCATAAGAGCGGGAATCCCTCTGGTTAATGCCTTGCGATTTCTGGCGGAGGAGGCAGAGGATAAATTGTTTAAGCAAATTCTATCCCGTATTGTAATTGATGTCGAGCAGGGACTCAGTTTATCTAGTGCGCTCAGAAAATACCCCGAAATATTTCCTGAACTCTATGTGGAGATGGTGGGATCCGGCGAGGCCTCAGGGACACTGGATAAAGTTATGGAAAATTTGGCTCAGACAATGGAAAGAGATTACCGGCTATATCTGGAGATAAGAAACGCTCTCAGGTATCCAGCATTGGTGGTAGTGGCAATAATTATAGCTATATTTGTAATTACACTTTTTGTGATCCCTAAATTTGCACGGATTTACAGTCAATTTAAAATGCCCCTTCCTCTGCCCACCAGGATTTTGATTGGTATAAGTAATTTTCTCCTCCACAATATATTCCTGCTCATTTTTTTAGGGTTGATTTTAATTATTGGTTTTAACTACTGGAAGAAGACGCCGAAAGGAAAGCTTATGTGGGGTAGGATAAGATTAAAAATCCCCATATTAGGTGATATTTTCATGAAGGTAAGTCTGTTGCGTTTTTGTTTTATATTTAATGCCCTCAATAGTGTGGGGTTGCCGATTCTGAAATCACTGGAGATAGTAGCAAAAACCATGGGTAACGATTTTCTCAAACAGAGGGCAGAGTTTTTCAGGCAAGGAGTATCTGAGGGTAAATCACTGTCATCATTGATAGCCCGTGACGGATATTTTCCGAAGTTGCTGGCTAATATGATCGGAGTGGGAGAACAGAGCGGTTCCATGGATATAGTGCTGGAATCTCTGGCTGAGTTTTATAATACAGAAGTGAGAAGTAAACTGGATGCCCTCACGGTAACGTTGGAGCCCGTGCTTACCGCTTTTCTGGCAGTATGTGTATTTGTATTGGCACTGGGCGTTTTTCTGCCGATGTGGAATATGACTCAGGTATTTAAACTGGGAGGATGAAAATATGATTTATTGGATTGCGTATTTTTTATTTCTACTTTCACTTTTAAATCTACCTGTGGAGGGATTGAGATATTTGAGTTTAGTGTTTGTATCTGTGGGGTTGACGGTGTTATTTTTTTACCACCGCAGACGAATTTTTATTTTAAGCACTGTGAAAAATTTAGCAGTAGCGATGCTCATTTTCTTTGGATTTACCCTTTTGTTGCTTGTCTGGAAGGGAGAACAGATGGTTTTCTGGATAGCTCTCAGTGGAGCGGTTCCTTATGCCTGGGTTCTGTATAAGAAATTACATATCACACAGGAAAGTTTTAGCCCAGAGGAACAGAGGTTGGCGTTGCGCACAAATCTCTCTTTTGATGTTGAACTGATGGCTCTGGATGGAAGTAATAGAAGATTTAAAGGGTTAACCAGGGATATAAGCACTACCGGTATGCGAGTATTTATTCCTCAGGAATTGAAAAAAAGCGAAGTTCTGTATTTCAGGATATATATTCCGGAAGAGAACTGGCCCCTTACGGGTAAGGCAGAGGTCGTCTGGAACAAGGCGGTTAAGAATGGCTTTGAATGCGGAATGGTATTTACTGAGATCAGCGATCAGGATAGAGGGAAAATAGCCCTCAAACAGGGGTTCAGTATTGTAAAATGAAGGATATTTTTCTTAAGGTCAAACGTCTGCTTTTCCGGGAATACCATACGCCCTTGGATAGGGTAAGAATTCAGATCCGGGTATCCATCGCCATTCCTTTGATTTTCGCTTTTTTCGTTTTTGGAGTTTCTCTGTTTTATATAAATATGTTTTCTCAGGTTCTGTTCGTTTCCAGGTCCCCCCAGGGAGTTGATTTCCAAAAATTAATTGATTATCTGCGCATATTCTTTATATTTACCCTGTTTGCGTCTTTGATAATCGGACTCATCTTGTCTTACGCTATTATAGTTCCAGGAAGAAAGTTAGCCAGACTTATAGGGATAAGCATCAAGGGGCAGGAGATGCAATTCAAGGATGATTATACGGAATTTTTGCCCCAAGTGGAAAAGTTACTTTCAGAACTGGGAGAGAGAATGTGGGAGGGGAGTAAAAATATGGCGTTTGTGATTGACAGGGATAAGAAAATTCTTAATTTCAATCATCAGGCAGGAAAGTTTTTCGGACTGTCAGGGATTCATGGAGAAAAGGACCTTTACGAGATAATTCCATCTCTTCCTGAAAATGCCGGGTTTTATCGCATATTAAATAGAGGTTTGCAGAAGGGAGAAAATTTTGCCTCCAGGGTTAAGGTGTTGAATGCCCGAGGAGAAGAACTGGGATTTTTTATCAATCTTCTCCCTGTGAAGAAAAACGAAGGGAAGTTTTTGTTGTTTTTGAACTTTGTGGACAGCGATTTACTGGAGGAAAAGATTTACAGAGAAGAACTGGAAGAAAAAATTCAGATGTTGAATAGAGTTTTGACCACCCTCACTCACGAAGTAAAAAATCCTCTTTCTGTAATTAAGGGGATATTTTCTCTGATTCGGGAAGAGAATAAACTGGACCCCAAGATTACGGAACTCCTCCTGACGGAAGTTGATAAGGTAGAGACTCTTCTGGATGATTTTCTTCTGGTGCAAAGACCATTGAAAAAAATGCTTAAACCTTCCTGGGTAGATGTTAGAGATTTTGTAAGACAAAGTATCGAAGGCATTAAGTATGCTGTCCGGGATAGAGAGGATATTAAGTTCCAGGAGATTTATCCTTCTCACCCTGTCTTTGTCAATTGTGATGCCAGGTTAATACTTAGGGCTATGGCTCATGTGATAAAAAATGCCATTGAAGCAATGCCTGATGGTGGAGTCCTTACGGTAGAGGTGAAAGTGGAGGAGGGAAATGTGTTGATAGATGTCAGGGATACCGGGCGGGGAATATCCCGGGAGGAGATGGGTAGGATATTTGACCCATTTTATACCACTAAAGAAGAAGGTACTGGGCTGGGACTTTCTCTGGCTAAACAGATAATAAATGCCCACGGTGGCGATATCCAGGTGGAGTCGGAGGTGAATAAAGGGACAAGAGTCAGAATCAGACTCTGGGGTGTTAAAGGGGAGATGAATCATGAGCATAAACCCGAATATCTTAGTAGTGGATGACGAACAGGGAGTACGCCTGACGATTAGAAAGGCGCTGGAGAAGGAGGGTTATAATGTAATTGAGGCTTCTTGCAGTCGGGAGGCGTTAAACATTATTGAAAAAAAGAGCGTGTCTTTGGCTATTGTGGATTATCGTATGCCAGGAATGAACGGCGTGGAACTTATCGAAAGGATAAGGGAAAAAAGAAAAATTCCCATTATAATTATTACTGCCTATGGATTTGAGAAGTTAAATATGGAGGAGTTAAACGGCGCTTTGGATTATATTACCAAGCCATTTGACCTTGATAGGCTCAGGGAGAGTGTTGAGATTCTTCTGGAGAGGGAGAAGATCCTGGAAGATGTAGTGCACGAGGTGGAAATGAGCGAAGATGGATTCTGTGGCATGGTGGGAAAGAGCTCGGCCATGCTTGAGGTGTATTCTCTGATTAAGAAAGTCGCCGGGACCGATTTCAATGTCCTTATTACCGGAGAGAGTGGAAGCGGTAAGGAGTTGTGTGCCCGTGCTATTCATTGTTTGAGTAAAAGGGCAACTAAACCGTTTATCAGCGTGGCATGTTCGGCAATCCCTGATACTCTTCTGGAGGCGGAGCTTTTCGGTTATGAAAAAGGAGCATTTACGGGAGCCGAAAAATCCAAAGCCGGGAAATTTGAACTCGGTAATAGGGGGACAATTTTTTTGGACGAGATAGGGGATATGCCTCTATTCACTCAAGCAAAAATATTAAGGGTGTTGCAGGAAAAAGAAATCGAAAGGCTCGGTTCTGAAAAGGCGGTGAAGGTAGATGTGCGGGTAATTTCAGCCACAAATGTTGATTTGGCTCAGGCGGTAAAAGAGGGAAGGTTCAGAGAGGACCTTTATTACCGGCTGAATGTATTTCGTATTCATCTTCCTCCTCTCCGAGAACGAAAGGAAGATATACCTCTTTTGGTGCTTCATTTCCTTAAGAAATATTCTCTGAGGGATCGGGTAATTCAGGCGATATCTATAGAGGCGCTGGAGAAGTTGATAAATTACGACTGGCCGGGTAATGTCCGGGAATTGGAAAATGTTATTCAGCGGGCTATAATTTTAACCCGGGGGGATATTCTGGAAAGTTCCCATATCCAGGGCCTGAAGGAAGAGGTCGTGTCCAGAAGAAGAACTATTAAATTTAGAAAAAAAATATTGCCTTTAAATACCGCCATTTCACAGGCTGTGGAGGAACTGGAGAGGGAATTGATATTAAAGGCATTACAGGAAGCGAAAAATAACAAGAGTAAAGCAGCAGAATTGTTGAAAATCAGTAGAAAGAGTTTACATAACAAACTTAAAAAATACAATATCGGCTAATGCTTTCTATAATTGTCCCGGTATACAATGAGCAGAATACGATTCAACTCATACTTCGTAAACTGAACTCCCTCCCAGTTCCCAAAGAGATAATTGTGGTTGATGATGGTTCCCGAGACTCCACGTTAAAAAAGATAAATGATATTAGAGAGGAAATTCCTGTTATCAAAGTAATCAGCCTTAGAGAGAATCGAGGGAAAGGCCAGGCAGTGCGAGAAGGAATAAAAATAGCAGGGGGAGAAGTTGTAGCCATTCAGGATGCCGATCTCGAGTATCAGCCTCAGGACCTTGTGACATTGTATAATTTGCTCAAACGCACAGGTGCCGATGCTGTATACGGTGTAAGATTTGTCCAGCACTCATACAGTCCCTTCTGGCACAGAATGGGGAATAAAGTGTTAAGTTTTGTAACCAGTCTCCTTTATTTTAAAAATATACTGGATATGGAGACCTGTTATAAAGTTATAAGAAAAGGCATCTTAACCAGTTTAAAACTGGAATCCAATCGTTTTGAGATAGAAGCCGAGGTTACTGCTAAACTTCTGCGTAGAGGATGCAGGATAATTCAACACCCGATAAGATACAGGTTCCGAAGTTATAGAGAAGGTAAAAAGATTTCCTGGCAGGACGGTGTTAAAGCGATAATTACTCTTTTGAAGTATCGTTTTAAAAATTTAGTTTAAATAGATACCAGTTGTAATATTTGGCTATCAACTCCAGGTCGTTTCTTAAAAATAATTTAAAGTTGGTGACTTCTTTTTTTTCTAATCGGGGTATAAAATATTTATTTATAAAATCAATATCCATAAGAATGTGAGTAATTCCGTTATGTTTCAGGAATGCCTGTAGGTGATTCAGGTCTACAAGTTTACTTTTAAATGTATAATCTTCAAAAATCGCTTCCTGATAGATAGGGATGTCGAGGTAATAACCTATGGCTCCTATGTCCAGAAGCATTATTTTGCTACTGGGAGTTAATCTCTTATTTATGTAATCCAAGAGGGGAAAAATTCTTAAATTTCTGTTCAGAAATTGCCTGCGGTTTTCTGTTTTAGTAATATACCTATAGGGTTTATATTTAAGGAAGTCTGCAAGAGGATATTTGAGGTAAAATAAACAGCAGAGAGGGACGAGATAATAGAGATGCTTTTTCCAATTATCTGGGAAATATAGACCATAGATTACCAAGAGTATAAATAATCCTGGGATAAGAAATCGCAGCTGCTGACTGAGATAAAACCAGAACAGGATGTAGGATAAAAAGATGAGGAAAAGATAACGAGGAGATTTGTCTCTCTTGTGTTTTATAAATAATGCCAACCCCAGGAGATAAAGGATGTTGATTTTACCGTCAAAGCCTTGGGGGCTTTTAAATTCGGCTTGAAAAAGAAGACGGAATGGTAGAAGAATAAGGTCCAGAAATGATTTTCCTCTCCCATAGCTATTAAAGTAAAGCATTAATAATTGATACTTATCCTGAGGCAGTAAATGGTTATGGAAAATGGAGGATAAAAAAGGGAAAAAAGGGTTTCCTGTATGGATCCAGTTCCTGATATAGAATGGACTTCCCACGATTATGGCAACTGAGACGTATTTTATATATTCTGCAGTTAAAGTTTTCCAATTCTTATTCTGATAGATAAAAAACGGCAGCAGGCAAATTAACCACATCAGTCCTAAATATTTCATTCCCACGCTGTATCCTGCAAACAGTGCAGAGAGCCAGAAATATATTTTTTTATCTTCTTGAGTGTATTTTATTAAAAGGAAAAGAGCTCCCAGGGTATAAAAAGAAAAAACCAAATCCAGGTAAGCCCA
>NATI01000006.1 GCA_002085265.1 Candidatus Omnitrophica bacterium 4484_49
AGTGCTCCCATACTTGCTGCTTGACCTACACAGTAAGTAGCGATATCCGGCTTTACAAACTGCATGGTATCATATATCGCCAGACCGCTGGTCACACTACCCCCGGGAGTATTTATATACACATTTATATCCTTTTCCGGATCCTCCGACTGCAGAAACAGAATCTGAGCAATTATTAAATTGGCTACATTATCATCTATAGGAGTTCCAATAAATATTATTCTATCCTTGAGAAGCCGGGAATAAATATCGTATGCTCTCTCTCCTCTCCCGGTTTGCTCCACAACTATCGGGACCAGAGTTTGATTTTTCTCCTCCATCTCACACCTCCTCTTTTCTGACTATGTGTGCATTTTCCTTAATCAATTCCAATGCTTTTCTCTTTTTTATCTGCTCTTTTATATTACCTATTTCCCGGGATTTTTCCAACTGTGTTTTTAGTTCTTCAAAGGAGGTTTTTCTCTGCTCTGCCAACTGCTTGAGGTAATCGTCAAGTTCCTGCTGGCTGACATCTATGTTTTCCTTTTTTATCACCTCATCCAATATAAAGGACAACCGTAATTGCTTATCCGCCTCTTTCCTGGCCTCTTCCCATATAGTTTCCATCTGCCTCTCCACGTCTTCTCTGGGGATACCCCTATAAAGAAGACGGAGGACAATATCTTCAGCGATCCTCCGTGCTTGGATTTCTAAAAGTTGAGAAGGAACCTCCAGTTTGGATCTGGTAACCAATTCCTGAACAAGCTTCTCTTCAACTTCCATCTCGGCTCTGCGATGTTTATAATTCTGAAGTTCCTGCCTGATAGCCTGTCTCAATTCCTCAAGATTTTTATATTCTCCCAATTGCTGAGCAAAAGCATCGTTAATGTCAGGTTCTATCTTTTCTCTGATATTATGTATTTTCACTTTATACCTACATCTTTTTCCAGCAAGTTTTTTGTCGGAGTAACCAGAAGGAATATCAATCTCAAACTCCTTTCCACTACCCGGAACAAGACCCTTAAGATTCTCCACAAGCTGGGGAAGGACAACTTTAGTATCCAATAAAAGCCCAACTTTTTCTTTTTTCTCTACTGACTTATCATCAACATAAATCTCCATATCCAGAATTATATAATCCCCTTCCTTAGACGGTCTGGGGACATCCTCCCACCGTGCTCTTTCCTGTTTCAGATCCTCCAGGACTTTATACACTTCCTCATCCTTAACCTCAGGTACTTTCTTCTCCACCTTCAACCCTTTATATTTAGGAAGTTTTACCTCGGGCCTTTCCTCTATTTTCATTCTGAATACAAAACCACCATCAACTGTAAGACTGGAACTTAATATCACCGGATAAGAAACTGGTTCCACATTAGCTTCTTTAATTGCCTGTTTATAAAAAAACGTTGCCAGATTTTCCTTCAGATCTTTCTCAATCTCTTCTCTATACCTCTTAAGGACTATTTCCAGTGGGGCTTTGCCTTTCCGGTAACCAGGAATTTGAGAATTCTCCTGCCAGGTTTTATATACCTTTTCTCTGATAGAGCTTATTTCCCGCGACGTAAGCTTTACTTCCAGTTCCTTTTCCACAGCACTAAGTTTCTTGATTTTAACCTCCAATTCCCTCCTCCTTTTTTATCCTGTGGCTTTTAAGTTTCTCCTCGTGCCTCACTACCTGTTTTTTTACAACATCAAAAGCCTTATCTATGGCAGCATACATATCCTTATTTCTTTCTTTCACATTTACGTGGTATCTTTTCATAATCAAATTAACTTCCACCACAGCGTCACGCTTCTCCATCTCCAGGATCACATGGACTGAAATTATGTCACCAGCATACCGCTCCAATCTAGTCAACTTTTCCTCAACGTAACTCCTCAATGCTGGAGTGACATCAAAATGTCTACCAGTCACAGTAAGGTCCAACTTTACCTCCTTTCTTACATCCTGAACTTTTCCCCCAGATAAACCCTTCTTGCCTCTTCATCTTCAATCAATTCCTGAGCAGAGCCTGAAAGTAAAATTTTACCCTCTGATATCAGATAAGCACGATCAGTTATACTTAATGTCTCTCTGACATTATGATCTGTAAGTAAGATACCTATTCCCCTTTCTCTGAGTTCCATAATAACTTCCTGGCATTCCGCAACTGCAATAGGGTCAATTCCACTGAACGGCTCATCTAGTAAAAGGAAAGAAGGATTTATAGCCAATGCTCTGGTAATTTCCAATCTTCTCCTTTCTCCCCCGGAGAGGGTATAAGCTTTGTTTTTGGCTAAATGAGAGATTCGTAATTCTTCCAGCAACATCTGAAGTCGTAATTTTCTCTCTCCAGGGTGAATATCCAATATCTCAAGGATTGCCATTATATTCTCCTCTACAGTCATATTTCTGAATATGGCTGGCTCTTGAGATAAATACCCAATGCCTAACTGTGCTCTTTTATGCATTGGTAGTCTTGTGATATCCATGTTCTGGAAAAATACCTTACCCTTATCGGGAGCTACAAGTCCTACTATCATATAGAATGAAGTAGTCTTACCTGCCCCATTTGGTCCCAGAAGTCCCACGATTTCAGAACCATTTACTTCCAAACTGAGACCATCAACGACTCTTCTTCCCCGATATTGTTTAACAAGCCCACTGACTTTTAACAATTATTTCCCCTCAGGATAAACTTCCAGCTTAGGCCTACCCAGAAGGAGTACCTTACCCTCCTTCACATCATAAATTGCCTCTGAGGAAAAACTCCAGGAATTCCCCCTGCGCAATTTCACATTTCCCTGAGCATGGGCTCTGATAATCTTTTTTCTCTCATGATCAAAATATATGGTAAGTTTATCACAATAAATTTCACCACGCCTATCCACCACATGGACATTGTCCTTAAATACTGCAATATTTTTATTATAATCCACCTCCAGAGAACCGCTGGACGTAATTATAGTTTGAGGAACCGCTTCCAGTTTAACATCTTTTTTTATTACCGCCTGTTTCAAATCCGTGTCCAGTTCTCCTCCCTTCCCCTGGATTTGATTATTATCTTTAACCAGTTTAACATAATCGTCAGTCCATATCCGTTGATTTTTCTGGTCCCAATTCAAAAAATCGGTATATAGAAAACCCCCATGACTATCTCTAATTACGACATTATCTCTAAGATAGATTTTACTTTTATCCTGCTCTACAATCCCTTTTTGGGCCCTGATATTTATGAGCCCGCTATCCTCATATATTTTTGCCCGCACCTTATCCAGAATTATTCTTCCTCCTTTAACTTCAGCACTACTACCAGCCACTTCCCATTTTTTCTTGTTATGCTCATCATAGCCAGAGAATACAAAATTATTCACGCTTTCCTCACATACTGAGGTTCTTATGAACAAAGCCATCATTGGAATCAAAAGGGATAGAATCCTTTTCATCTCAAGTTCGCTTATCTTAACATACCTGTAAATGCTTAGTCAAGTTTGATATACTTTAAGGTATGATAATAGTGGGAATTGATGCCAGTTATCGAGAAGGGAGAGCCATCGTTGCTGGAATAGTATGCAAGTATCCTGAACAGGAAACAATCGAAAAGAGGATATATTCCATTTTTGAAAACCATTTATTTCCATACATTCCAGGATTATTCTTTTTGAAAGAAGGCCCTCTCATCTTGAAGATTCTAAACAGATTAAAGACAAGCCCCCAACTGGTAATAGTGAATGGCCACGGTAAAGCCCATCCTACGGGATTTGGACTTGCGGTATTCATAGAGAAAATGACTGGAATACCCACGCTGGGGTGTGCCAAGGAGCTATTGATAGGAAAATATGAAGATTTTGAACATATTAGAGGAAAATATGCCTTTGTCATTCATAAAAATAGAAAAATTGGAATAGCAATATGCACCAGAAACAATACTCGACCTCTTATCCTATCCTCGGGGGGGAAACTCAATTTAAAAAGAATTTATGAAATATGTCTCCTCACCACTACTCATACCCGGTGGCCCTATCCCCTGCATCTGGCGGATAAATGGTCAAAGAAGACTACTCCAGAACAAGATTGGTTACAGTTTTAATGATACCTTCTATCGGTCTAAGTTCCGTAACCACAAAGTTCATCAGTTGTTCGTAATTATCGGCCTGGATGAGGGCAATGATATCCTGCTCTCCTGATGTCAAGTCAGCCTGAAGAACATTCTTCCTCTGGAGGAGTAAATCCTTCACTATCCTCTCTTTCCTCGGCTCCACACTGATCTTCAGATATGCTTTAGCCATACTGAATACCTCCTTACTCCACCAGTTTATAAACCCTATCATGGGGTCTTACTCGCTCTTTAACCTTGAGGCCTACTATCTGCCCGGGTAATGCTTCTTGAATTGACTGATGTTCAATCTGCATTGATTCCACAACCATTTCAAAATCAGTGGTATGTCCCTTAATTTTGATTTTCTCTCCCACTTTTATACCTTGAGCCGTAATCTCCACCACTGCTGCCATAGGTTTAGCATAATAGTTGGTGATAATACCCACTTCTACCCAGTTCTCATCCATTGTAATCACCTCCTTGATTCCGATATAAACTTTACCCACACCTCTCTTGTACGAGGTCCGTCAAACTCTGCCAGAAAAATTCCCTGCCATTTTCCAAGCATAATCCTTCCATTTTCTACAATGAGGATTAAGCTATTCCCGACTATCGAAGACTTTATGTGAGCATCAGCATTACCTTCCAGATGAGAATAATTTCCAGTAGAAGGTATATTACGCCCTAACCATCCCATTATGTCATTTTTAACTGAAGGGTCATAATTCTCGTTTATCACCAGAGCAGCGGTAGTATGAGGAAGATATAACACGCAGATACCGTCTTTTATATTTTCCCTTTCCACCAATCTGTTAACATCAAAGGTTATATCTTTAAGTTCTGTCCTGTTAGCAGTTGTAACTGTTATCTTGTACATAATCGGATTGCCTCTTGCAGTGATTCTCTAATTATTTTTTGAGATGGAGCATCGACTATTTTCACCTTACCGATTTTTACGGGAAGGACGAATTTTAATTTCCCCAGCCTGGCTTTTTTGTCATATTTCAGACGGCTGATAATCTTTGAACTGGAAGGGAGAGCTTTTGACCTCGGCAAAATGTCAAGAGAAATTATAAGATTTAGAATCCTGGCTAAAGCCGAGGAGGAAAGCATGTTAAATTTTTCAGCAAGTATACTTTCCGTCACCATACCTAAAGCCACAGCCTGACCATGAGATATATCAACATAATCCATAGCTGACTCCACAGCGTGTCCTATAGTGTGTCCAAAATTTAAAATCGCCCGTAATCCTTTATTGTCCAGTTCATCCTTCTCCACAATCTCAGCTTTTATCTTTGCGCATTTAGTCACGAGCGAGAACCACTGCCGGGGTTTAAATTTTAAAATCTCCGAAGTCCTTTTTTCCAGAAGGTCGAAAATTTCTCGCTCAATTATTATTCCATATTTTACGATTTCTGAAATACCATTTTTAATCTCCTTTAACGGAAGCGTCTCCAGAAATTTCAAATCCACAAACACCAATCGTGGCTGATAAAAAGCCCCCATCAAATTTTTCCCAAACTCGAGATCTATAGCTGTCTTACCCCCGATTCCGGAATCCACCATCCCCAGCAAGGTGGTGGGAATCTGAATGTAGGGTATACCTCGTTTGTATATTGCTGCACAAAATCCAGTAATATCACCGATAACACCTCCCCCAAATGCTACCAGGAATATATCTCCTTTATTCTCTATACTGAAAATTTTACGTGTAATCCTTAACAACACTTCCCAGGATTTTGTCCTTTCAGTAGCTGGCAACACTATAAAATGGCAATTTTTCACTCCTTTAAATCCCTGAGAAATATAATCCCGATGAGCAGATAAAATTGACCTGTTGGTTAGAACAACTGCTTGCAATTGCGTGAATTTCAGCTTTTGAAGATGACACTCCACGTAGGAGATTATCCTGTGTCCAATAATTATCCTGTAACTTCTCTCTCCAAGTTTTACATTAATTATCCGCATCTATAATATTGTGAATGTAAATTAAATCCCTATCTACCTTTTCGCCTTCAATTATAACTTCCCTGTCCAGATATTGCAGGAGCAGGTCTTCCGAACCTTTGAGATAATACATCCCTTCTTCAGTTTCCAGTTTATATCTTGACTTCCTCCCTAATATCCTTCCCACATCGGTTATCTTGCCTCTGAAAATTTGATTTTGGACAATGGATAACTGATCCCTTGACGACTCTTGCGCTTCAATTCCCTCTGATTCCTGCTCCTCCTCAACCGCGACTTCTTTTTCTGCAGTATCAGTTGTAGTATCAGATACTGGTTTCTGCTCATATTCCTTGAGATATTCTGACTTCACCCAACCTGTGGCTCCTGCTGGGGGATAAATTTTTATCCATTTTTTCTCGATATCCATAATTTTAAGTATCTCTCCCCGGTTTACCTGCGTGATTACAGAAGAATTCAGGTGAGGTCTTGCTCTCACATTTACTCTGTTTTTTACAACTATTGCCCTGTTGCCAGAAGTAGCGACCATTTCTCTATAAACATACAGGGGAGTATCTGAAGGAAGGACAACCCTAGTCCACCCGTATTTCTTCTCTACAAATTCCAGAACATCGCCCTTTTTCAATTTCTTCAAAATTTCAAAATTTTTATTAGGCCCCGCCCTCAAATATAAACTCTTAACACTCACCTCTCTGTAAACCACAATATTAGAAGCAAATCCTAGATGGTAAAGACCAAAAATTAATATCAAACATATCCTACTCATTACCTTCTGAACTTTCTGACTTTTGTTCCTCAGCTTCTTTTTTCACCACATGTTTTGCTGTCTTTAACCTCTTTCTCTTATATTTGGGCAATTTGAATACATCAACTTCTTCGCCCTCTTTTTTCATCACCAGTGCAATCCGCTCAAATCGTTTGAGGACATTCCTCTGCTGGGCCTGGGTTTTGATTTTCAAACTGGGATGTTTACTCATCTTCTTCTCCTCCTTTCACTTTTTTTATAAACGCATCTCGATAATCCTTCCTCAACTTTTTAAGAGCCTTTTCTGCATCTTTTCTACGATCATAATAGCCAGCATACACTATACTCCATCTCCCAGATTTCTTAATTACCACATCGTATCCCTTCCTCTCCAGTCTTTTTTTCTCAGCCAGAGCATAATCTCTATTTTTATAAGCCACGAGTTGAACTAGATATCTGTATTTCGTAATATTCTCTCCTGGAGAGAAAGCCTCTGTCTGAAGAATAGTCTGAGTGTTGTTCTCTACATTAGATATTTTAACAGGATGTGGCTCACTTTCCGTAGAACCTGCGTCACTAGGCTTTTTTACCCCTATGTTGTACCCCAAAAGGTATCCACATACCCCCACTCCCAGAAAGAGCAATATTACCAGAGCTATCTTTTCCTCGTTGAGTTTTACATATCTTTCGTGAACTAATCTGAATTCTCTGACAAATCTCCTTTTAGTCCCTCTTCCCTTCCCCAAATCTGGGAACAACTCACTGCTATATCTGGCCATCTTTTATTCATTCCTCTGGAATTTAAAAACAAAATCCACACTTCCCAGTGCTTCGTCATTCACATCAAATGCAGTTTTTATATTGGAAAGTACAAATTTTATTCTTTTGGCTTTTGGGTTAGGCATAAGGAAACATACAAATCCATCATATATTACACCCGGGAAAACATAACCACCGGTAAGCTCAATAGACTTGAGAAGTGCCTTTTTCCTTTCCAATCTCCGACCAGCAAGACCTTTCACCAATCCTGCAGAAGGTCCATATATTCCGGAAGCAAAATCAGAAGTTGTTTTAGCAAAAGTGTATACAAAACTTTTGGCCTGATAAATATCAATTATCCTGTCAGCATTTATATACATATACTGAGTTCCCAAATCATCAATAACAACAAAATTCCCAGGGTCAAGATATATCCGGGAATCAGAATTATTCTCTATTCTTACTTTAAACACTATTACACCTGGTGGATAAGGATTCTCTCCTGCCAGGTGCCCGAATGTATGCTTATCCTGAAAAATTTTATTTAATTCCGGATAGAGCATAAACTCCACACCAACTTTAACTCCATCTTTCTCATCTTCCTGTTTAAGAGGAGATAATTTATATTTTCGATAATCAAATTTACTTTCAGCAGTTAACTGCCCTTTTCTTCCCTGAATATACACATAATTACTGGCGCAACCTGATAATAGAAATATTCCCAATATTATTACTAAATCTTTACTATTCATTTTGCAACCCTTCCATAAACCTTGCTATTTTCTCCATCAACTCCTTATCCTGAGTGTAAGAGTAAGCCTCAGCCAGATAAGTTTTGTCTTTATTGATCACTTTTTTCTTCACAAGATAATCCAATTTTTTCCTCACTGTTTTGAGCTCCTCTCCAATCCATTTGGATATATTCTCGGCACTGTCAATACATGAGGGATTTTCATGAAAAAATTTCACAATTTTTAACAGTACGGGGTCATTTTTTATTTTAACGAAAATATTTCTTTTAATCATTTGCCAGCGCCCTCCTCCAGCATTCTGCAGGCTATCCTTTTTATCTTTCCCTTTTTAACTGCCCTCAGGAAAGCATCCACAACATGGGGGTCAAATTGTCTACCACTTTGCTTTTTTATCTCTTCCACCGCTTCCTCAAAACCCAGACTTTTCTTATATGGACGATGGCAGATCATAGCCTCGAAAGCATCAGCCACACATAATATCCTAGCACCTAAAGGGATCTTTCTACCTCTTAACCCCTTAGGATATCCCTTCCCGTCGTATCTTTCATGATGGTAAAGAATTATTGGCACTATGGGCTTCAATGATTTTATGGATTTCACAATCTCTGCACTTTTTAAAGGATGCTCCATAATGGAGCGATATTCCTCAGGGGTAAGTCGTCCCGGCTTTTTCAATATCTCTTCAGGAATTGCTACCTTCCCAGTATCCAACAGAAGAGTAGCATATTTTATATATTCTTTCTCTTTAGGAGAAACTCCATATTCATCAGCAATAGCCATAACCAAATCCACAAAAACTCTGCGTTTCATAAAGCTGGGCATTTTTTATGGCTACAATGGCCTGCTCTGCAAACACGGTAACAATTTCACGGTCATTTATATCAAAAGGCTTTCCACTCTGCTTTTCCCGAAGACTTATAACCCCTACAAGTTCTTCCTCCATTAAAGGCACCCACAATCTCCTGGGAGTCAATATAACAGCACCTTCATCGAGTGCTCTACCTATTTTACTTTTTTCCAGATTTATACTCTTTGCCCGGGGTTTAGAATTTACACTTACAACTGCAGAGGGCTGGAGTTTATTTCCCTTCCGGACATATATAATACAAGTCTTAGACCTTGTAACCTGAAGACAGAGACGAGCCAGTCTGGGGAGAAGTTCATCCATATTCAGAGTAGAAGAAATCAACCTGTGGACAGTATGGACAGTGGAAAGAGCGATCGCCCGAGGTCTTAAATTACTGTGAACTTTTATCAGCTCTATCTCCTTTAAAGCCTTCTCCAAAGAAAGCAAAAGGAAATCCTCCACGAATTTTAAAAGCTGGGCATTGAGTCTCCCTTTATTTATCAATACGCATAGAAAACCATATATAAGCCCTCCATGGTAGAGTGGAAAAACCCAGCCTTCATCAGCAAAGGAACATTTCACCTCTTCGATCTTTTTACTCCTAACACATCGCTTCAATTTCCTGTATATGCTCTGAATACACTCCTTGGTAACTTTAGCCTTAACCTCGGCTTCCTGAAGTACGGTTCTTAATGTGGATCTAATTTCCTCTGAGGTTTTCTGAGTACTGGTTCTGGAAAAAAGAACAAGAATTGTATTCCTACCCGTAAGACTATCGAGGTGATATTTTAAGCGCTCAATATCTCCACTTCCTGATATAGTATCTACAACTTTTTTTTCCAATGAGAATCCATTCATCTTGGATAATATTTTAACTCCGAGAGGAGTTTTTTACAATTAAACTCTGGTTAGAGGGTCAAACAGTTTTTTGTATTCGTCCTGTGCGTATCTATCGGTCATAGAGGCGATGTAATCACAGATAGCTCTTTTTACCCCGTCTTTTTCCATTCGCTTCTGAATATGAGAAGGTAGTTGTGTAGGCTGACTTAAATAGACATTAAAAAGTTCCCTTACAGTCCTCTTTGCCTTTTCTGCCATCCGGATAACCCGATAATGATGATAGAGTCGTTCCAGTAAAAAATTTCTTAAAGGAGTTCTTTTTTCCTCCATCTCTCTACTGAAGGATATCAATCTCCAGGAAGCTCTTCTCACCTCCTCCACACTCCTCACACCCCTCAGATTCCTTAACGAGGTATGTATTAAATCTTTAACTTTTATATCAATCAGAGTGCGAATTATCTGATGTTTCTTTATGGCAAATGGTAGATTGGTATATTTCTTCCTTACCACACTCTCAGCCTCCTTCCACAGACAAACTTTCTCCAGTTCTCCTTCGCTTACCAGCCCCGAGGTAAGACCATCATCAAGGTCATGATTATCATAAGCAATCTCATCAGCTATGTCTACTACCTGGGCTTCCAGAGTGGGCCTTTCTTGATTGTAAAACTCACTGATGTCAAGATTCCCATAGACTGGAGGAAGTTGTGATTCCGTAAGAGAACGATAGCCAAAATCGTATCGGGTGGAATGCTTTATCAATCCCTCTCTGACTTCAAATGTCAAATTCAAACCTGAAAACTCAGGATACCTTTCCTCCAGATAATCGACGACCCGCAATCCCTGAAGATTGTGGTCAAATCCTCCCTCATCAGCGAGTAATTCTTTGAGCACCTCCTCCCCGGAATGACCAAAAGGAGTATGTCCGATATCGTGCCCCAGGGCTATCGCTTCTACCAGATCGGTATTTAGCCCTAGGGCGCGAGCAATAGAACGGGCGATTTGAGCCACCTCCAGCGTATGCGTGAGTCGTGTCCGGTAGTAATCGCCCTCATGAATAACAAACACCTGGGTTTTGTATTCCAATCTCCGGAAAGCCGTAGAGTGAATTATGCGATCGCGGTCTCTCTGGAAACAGGTACGAAATTCATGCTCAGGCTCAGGATACCTTCTCCCCTTACTCTGGCTACTGCGTACAGCATAGGGAGCAAGGGTTTTCTCTTCCAGTTTCTGATATTCCTCTCTATTCATTCTATCGTAACAGGTTATAAACCTCTTCCAAGGACTGAGAGATCACTTTAGTATCAGATATCACCGGCATAAAATTGGTATCCCCTCCCCATCGGGGAACGATATGAAAATGAATATGATGTTCAAAGCCAGCCCCAGCTACTTTCCCTACATTCAACCCCACATTGAATCCATCCGGGCTTAACTTCTTTTTTAACTTTAACTCATACTCCTTAAGGAATTGAAACAACTCTGCCATCTCGCACTTTCTGAGATGGGATATTTCACTGATGTGTCTGTAAGGAGCAATCATCAAATGGCCGTTGTTATAAGGATAAACATTCAAAATTACAAAACAGTATTTTCCTCTTTTCAGAATAAAGTTTTCACGGTCGTTTCTGGACTTCGCCTTTTCACAAAATATGCAATCTGACTTTTTCCCTACTGTCTGAATATATCCCGACCTCCAGGGAGCCCACAATCTTTCCATCAATCTCTCTCCACTACAATGTATCCTGGTCTGTATAACTCCAGAAGATAGTTCAACAATTCCATATCCCAGACCCAGAAGCCTCCGGCCTTCAGAATTGTACTTATGTTTACCCCTACACTCTTTAAAGGAACAAATATGCGATAATAATCCCCTTTTAAAAATGTCCTATTTAATTTAATCGCTGTCCCTTCATCAGGTACTTGGAAACACACCACTACAACCCAGGGGACTCCTTTTTTCTTCTTGGCTACCAAACACAGAATCTCAGGCGAAATCTCTTTTTCTATAATAGAAGTAAACTTCGGAAGAAGCTTCCTTCTACCATTAATCACCACGTATTCATTGCTAAACGAACTGAGTAAATCTTTAACCAGTTGTACAACCTGCTTCTGTTCCCGCCGATCATTAGGCTTGTAAATCCTGGGGATAATGTTTCCAATCCCGCGAGAAAAAAGCTCCAGTTCCTCTCTCTTAGAAAGCTTCAAACCCATAACATTAGGCTGATAAGCATATAACAACCACAGGCGGAATAAGGGATCTTTAATTCTATAAAAACTACCTGATTTTTCCAGATGTCCATTAAGGGAGGTAGTAAGCAAACCGGGCCTCAACTTCTCCTCCAGTTCTTTTTTGCGGATATTTCCCTTTGCCACTTCCAGAACGAATGAGAGGTATTCTCTATTCTCTTTATATGGAAGAGAAGAACTCAATTTTTCCTGGAAATACCTGTAAAGAAATCCTTTGTTATCAAGGATATTTTCCCGAATAGCCACAATTAAACCCTCTTCGTCCAAAGCCCTGAGATTATCTTTTATCCATCCTGTGAGAATATCCAGATATAAAGGATAACCAGCCGTAAGAAATATAAGGATATCCAAAACTCTGGAAGCAGCAGAAACTCCTCTGTGGTTAAGAAATTCAATCGCTTCCGAATAAGAGAACCTTTTTAATTCTAAAATCTCGAAATTGCCAAAAAGTAAGGAAAACTCAGAATGTAAAATTGATTTTGCCTTCTGGACATCAGAACTGATAAGGATAAATAAAGAGTTATCATTAAGCATAATATGTTCCCTGAGCAACCTCGCCCAGGAATTTATTTTGAGGTCTTCCAGTGTAAAGAATTCGTCAATTATATACACACATCTGAGTTTCAGGTGACGATAAATAATTTTGTCCAGTTGAAGCAAATCTTGAAGAAGTTCTCCGTAATCTCCATTCCGATAACACTCTTCTAAATTATGGACAAATTTTTTAAAATAACTGAATTTCTCCCCCAGAACTTCTTCCCCATTTCCCAACGCTGGAAATGCCTTATCACTGAATTTGTTGAGAAAGAAAAACAACGAACCCAGAAAACTATCTTTTAGAAATCCCTCTTCCAGATTAATATATATTGGAAAAAGGTCTTTACCAAGAACATGGTGGATATACTTTAAGACTAAAGAAGTCTTACCGATATTCACTGGTCCCAGGATAGCCAAATTCCTCCTGTAACCTTTGAGAAAGTCCTCTTTGATTTTATCTATTCGCTGGAGTTCAAAACTACGAGCACAAAATCTATCCAGAGGGACAGGACCTACCTTAATCATTTATTCCTCCCAGATAATATAAAGGGTCTACAGGTTTATGTCCTTTTCTGATCTCGAAGTGGAGGACAGGATGTTGAGGAGATAAAGCTGCAATAGTCTCTCCCTGATTTACAAATTCTCCTTTACTAACGAAAACCTTATCAGCATAAGCGTATACAGAATAAATCTCGTCACCGTGATCAATTATTATCACATTCCCGTATCCCTTAAGGTCTTCCCCCGAATAGGAAACAACCCCACTCTTAACCGCTCTTACATTATAATCTCCGGAACTCAAAATATCTATACCTTTACTTATGCCCCGTTTTGTTTTTTGATGATAGTTAACAATCACCTTACCATTAACAGGCCAGATGAATTTTTTTTCAGACAGAGATATTGTTTTTTCTACTCCTGGAATGTAAAGGAGCTGCCCTTCTTTAATCATAGAAGGATTGGCAAGGTTATTAGCTCTGACTATATCCTGAATCTGGACATCATAGGCCCTGGCTATTCGGTATAGAGTTTCTCCCTTCTGGACTTTATGATACACCCCCCGAGAGGGAGGTTCTGGGGGCTGAAAAACCTCATGTGCAGAGATAACTTCATACTCGGAACTTTCCCGGCGAGGGACAGCAGCACATCCATAGAATACCAAAAATAAGAAGACAAAATATCTACTCATCCTAAACTCAGTTTCCAGCGGGCGAGGGGATTCGAACCCCCGACGTCAGGCTTGGGAAGCCTGCATTCTGCCCCTGAATTACGCCCGCAATATATCCGATTTTTTCACTTCACTCTTCAACGCCTGTTCCACAATCTTCAACGAACAATATTCACTACACATAGAACAGGTATCAGAAACATGTGGGGGTATTTTACTTCTATATTCAATTGCTCTCTCCCTGTCAAGGATAAATTCCATTTGTTTCTGCCAGTCCCGAGATGCCCGTGCTTTACTAACCTCTTGTTCTCTGATATGAGTCCTTCCTTTTCCCCGAACAAAGTTGACAGACTCAGCGGCGATCCTGGAAGCCATAATTCCCTGTCTCACGTCTTCAATATCGGGAAGGCTTAAGTGTTCCGCAGGAGTTAAATAACATATAAAATCTGCTCCTGCCAATCCTGCTATCGCTGCTCCTATTGCAGAATTTATATGATCATATCCTGCACAGGAATCCAGAACAAGTGGTCCCAGTACATAGAGGGGGGCATAAGAAGTAATCTCTTTAATGGCCTTAATTTCATGTTCCACTTTATTCAGAGGAACATGCCCAGGACCTTCCACCATGACCTGAACTCCAGCCTCTCTCGCTCTGCGCACGAGTCGGGAAACAACAAACGTCTCCTGATATTGTAATTCATCTCCGGCATCGAATATGGAACCGGGCCGGAGCGCATCTCCCAGACTTATAGTCACATCGTATTCTCTGCATATTTCCAGAACACGATCAAAATTAGCATAGAACGGATTTTCACTCTTATTAAGGACCATCCATTCCACCAACAACGCTCCTCCTCTACTTACTACTCCCAGAAGTCGAGTGGACCTCTTCAGGAGTTGTAGAGTATCTCTGGTTATACCAGCATGAATAGTAAAAAAATCAACTCCGTCTTTTGCCTGTTTTTCTAAAACCTCAAAGAAGTCATCTTCCTGAGCACGAGCTATATTTCCCTTATTCTTTCCCGCTTCGATAGCAACCTGATAAATGGGAACCGTACCCAAGGGTAACTGCGATCTGGAAATTAGTTCTCTTCTGATGGCATCCAAATCCCCAGAGACAGAAAGGTCCATAACAGCATCAGCCTCAAGTTTATGGGCCAACTCCAGCTTTTCTATCTCTAAACCCAGATCCTCTTTATCCTGGGAGGTGCCGAGGTTTACATTTATTTTCACATATAATCCCTCTCCAATAGCAGTAGGCTTTGAAGGTGAGTGAACAGGATTATAGGGAACAACTACCCGCCCATTTAAAATTTTCTCAACAAGATAATCGACGGAAACTTCTTCCCGGTCTGCAATTTTACATAAAAACTCCGGAATCTTTCCTTTCTTTATACTCTGAATGACAGTCATTTTTCCAGTATCATCCGCACTTTGGTTATAAATTCTTTTTTATTTCTTGCACGTTTTAGCCCTGATATCAAAGCCACGTTTCTAAACCCCAGATTCCTCACACTGATTATATTTCTAAGATTTATCCCTCCAATTGCTACCAGAGGTAATCTTATCCTTTGTGTTATCAATTGTATTTCAGTAACGGGTATCGGTTCAAGATATTTTTTGGTAGGGCTCTTAAACATTGGCCCCACGCTGATATAATCCGCCCCCTCTCTCCAGGCGTTAAAGGCAGAACTGAAGTTATGAGCAGAGTATCCTATAATTTTTCTCTTACCCAGAATTTTTCTGGCCACAGATATTGGAAGGTCATTCTCCCCCAGATGTATGCCATCGGCATCTACTGCTTGAGATATGTGTAAGCGGTCATTTATTATAAAAATTTTCTTATATCTTTTAACTAATTTACGAAGTTTAAGTGCCAGTTCATAAAAATCGCGATCATGCATATGTTTATCTCGAAGTTGGATGATATCCACCCCTCCTGCAAGTAACTGTTTAAAATAACCCAAGTGGTCAAATCCAGAATCTGAAAGAGCATAAATATTAACCCCCTGAGGGAACTTCATTTCCCACCCAGAGAAAGTTTTTCCAGTTCATACACTTTAAACCTTAACCGCATCAACTCTTTTTTATATCCGGGTTCAAAAATTGAGGTCGTCTCTTCTAAAACTCTGAGAGACTCAGTTACCCTCTGGAAATTTCTACGAAGTAGTTCTTTGACCTCCACCTTCGGAGTTGTACTCATTTTGAACTTCGCTCCATTTTTCTCCACATTCCTGGCAGAGAGTAACAGGTAGGTGGGAAACTTCCCGATTATACGAGCAAGCGTTCTCCGAATTCTCTTAACCCTGATGGCTGCTTCCCCATCACAGAGGAGAAAACGAAATATATCCTCACATACTCTCAGTCCTTCCCGAGCACGGTTGTAATTAGCATCTATTATCCTGTACAGGCCTTTCTGCATATTTTTTTCACCATGGAAGTGGTGCTGTATCCTTTGAGATAAGGGACAATTACCACCTTCCCCCCATATGACTCCAAAATATCTCTACCCACCACTTCTTGCTTTCTCCAGTCTCCACCTTTAAATAGATAATCGGGCTTTATTTTTTTTATAATATCATAAGGAGTAGGGGCATCGAAAATTACCACATAATCAACAGCCTCCAGGCCAGCCACCACTTCTGCTCTATCTTTCTCATTATTGAAAGGGCGATTGGGCCCTTTATTCTTCTTCACTGATCTATCAGAATTTAAACCCAGAATTAAGACATCTACATATTTTTTTGCCTTCCGGAGATAACTTACATGTCCAGGGTGTAATATGTCAAAACAACCATTCGTGAATCCGATAGATTTACCCTCCCGTCGGAGTTGTGAGACAAGTTTCAAAATGGAGCCTATGCTTTTTATTTTTCTCTTCACTTCAGGAACTCAAACTTTCTTCGATGAGATAACTGAATACATGCAAACACATAATATGGACTTCTTGAATAATAGAAGTATGGGGGCTGGAAACGACCAAACAGATGTCTGATATTTCTTTCAATTTCCCGCCATCTTTTCCCGTAAGAGATATTACACAAGCCCCCATCTTTCTTGCCAGTTCAACTCCCGATATAACATTTGGTGATAAACCACTTGTGGAGATAGCAATTACCACATCCCCAGGTTTCAGAAAAGCCTCCAGTTGGCGTCTGAAAATCTCTTCAAAAGAATAATCATTACCAACCGCTGTCAGTGTGGAAGTATTGGTGGTGAGAGCATACACCGGCAATGGCCTACGGTGTTTACGAAACCTTCCTACAAGTTCAGCAGCAAAATGCTGACTATCGGCAGCACTTCCTCCGTTACCAAAGACAAATACACACCGTTTCTCCTCCACAAGGCATCTCCTGAGTACCTCCACAGCTTGTATTATCTCCTCTATATTCCGAGTAAAAAACTCATTTTTAACCCTGACAGATTCTTTAAAATAGGAGATAACCTTTCCCTTCATTATCCGAAAAATGTCTCCGCTATTCTGTAAATCTCCTCATCCACCGGTTTTATCTTGCCCAGAATCTTCTCCAGAGGAGCCTCTTCTATTTTGTTACCTCTGAGACACACCACATACCCGAATTTTTTCTCCATTATTAACTCCACTGCTCTTATTCCATATCTGGTACCCAGAATGCGGTCAAAAGCAGTGGGAGAACCTCCTCTTTGAATGTGTCCTAAAACAGTAACTCTGGTTTCATACCCTGTCTTCTCCTGAATCAACCGCGCCAGGACATGGCCTACTCCTCCCAATCTGACATGTCCAAACTCATCAACATCTCCTTCCTGAGTTACAATTGTACCTTCTTTAAACTCTGCTCCCTCAGCAACAACCACGATACTGAAGTTCTTCCCTCTCCCGTGCCTTTTCATTATCAGGTCGCATACCTCCTCAATATCAATTGGCTTCTCAGGAATGAGAATGGCATCAGCACCACCAGCAAGTCCGGCATAAGTGGCAATCCATCCCGCATGTCTCCCCATGGTCTCCACAACCATTATCCGATGATGACTCTCAGCAGTGGTATGAAGCCTGTCAATACACTCCATTGCTATATTTACTGCAGTATCAAACCCAAAACTGAAATCAGTCTCGGCAATATCATTATCTATGGTCTTGGGAATTCCCACAATTGGCAACTGGAAATCCTTATACAGACGGGCTGCAACTCCCAGAGTATCCTCCCCCCCTACTGCTACCAGAGCAGAAAGTTCTAATTGTTTAAAATTCTCAACCACCTTCTGGACATCTTCTTCCTTTTTATAGGGATTCGTCCTGGAGGTCCCTAGAACTGTTCCCCCTTTAGGTAAAATACCAGAAATGGTATCCAGATCCATGGAAATGGTATCCCTCTCCAGCATTCCCCGCCAGCCATTTTTAATTCCTATCACCTTATAGTCATGATTGACAGCCTTCCTGACCACTGCTCTGATGACAGGGTTAAGCCCAGGACAGTCACCACCACCGGTTAAAATCCCAATTCTTGCCATTCCATATACCTCCTTTTTAAAACTCCCGAAATGGAGGAATAACCTCTTCCTCCTCTTCCTCTTTCCCTTTCTTTTTCTTCTCCCCTATTTTAGAAATGTAAATTTTTATAATAACCGGTTCCTCCAGACCCAGCATCTCCT
The DNA here is from genome assembly GCA_002085265.1 of Candidatus Omnitrophica bacterium 4484_49. GTDB lineage: Bacteria > Omnitrophota > Gorgyraeia > Kaelpiales > Kaelpiaceae > 4484-49. The sequence goes on from NATI01000006.1 coordinate 18,551, forward strand.
GAATTTTCTTTTTTAACTCCTCCTGTAAACCCTCGGTTAAAGTAGGGAGATTCATCTCCGGTATTACTGCCGTCTTCACACCAACCAGCAACCCTCTTTTACGGGAAATTTTTTTAGCCATAACCTTCACTCTCACATCCCGGATATCCGGTTTTTCTTTAAGAAACCTCCGGATGTACTCCTCTATTGCTGAAAGCGTAACCAGGACTTCTCCATGTTCGGTTTTAAATGCGATATTTCTTTCGGCTTCCATTCCTGCCCACACGAAATTCAAAGATAAAAGTACAAACAATATCATTATCGCCCCTATAGAGGTATGTAGTATTCTGACAGGGATAAATTTTTCTAAACCAGAATAAATCTGTTGAATATCAGACTGATTCACAACTCCCCAGGTATAGAGAATCAGCACAACTCCCATTGCCACTAACAACGCACCGAACAGAATCAGAAAGAATTTCGCTCTCAGTTTCATATCAATCCTCCTTGGATTTTTCCTTTATAGATTCCAACACCTCTCCTGGACCTTCAGAGGAAATTTTCTCCACTTCAACATCAACTCCCAAAGGTATAATACCGGTTATCTCCTCCAGTTTTCTTTTAACATTCTCCTGAACCGCTTTCACCACCTCTGGAATATTTACTCCAAATTTAACAACCAGAGAAATTAGGATCCTTACTTCCTGTTCCCCTTCTCTCTCCACAGCAACGCCTCGGAAAAACTTCTTTCTACCCAGAAACGAAAACAGCCCTTTCCGAAAACCACTGGCTATTTTCTCCACACCTTCCACTTCAAGAGTTGCTCTTCTGGCGATTGCTATTATTACCTCGTTATGAATTTTAATCTCCCCATATTCATTTCTTCCTGGTCTCATGTTCCCTCCTATTTTTCCTCCCTCCCCAATAATCTATCTACAAAATCAGTATAATAATTACCGGTCTGAAAATGCTCATCAGTTATCACCCTTCTCAGAAATGGTATCGTGGTCTTGAGGGGCTTGAGAATAAACTCGTCCAGCGCCCTCGTCATCCGCTGGAGAACCTCGATCCTGTCTTCCCCGTAAGCAATTAATTTAGCAACTAAAGAATCATAATAGGGAGGGATTGAATATCCGGAATAAAGATGAGTATCCACCCTTATCCCCGGTCCTCCCGGTATATAGAGGATATCAACCTTTCCCGGTAAAGGCATAAATCCATTATCAGGGTCCTCAGCATTTATCCTGCATTCCATAGCCCAGCCTTTCATATTTACATCTGACTGTCGACGGCTCAACTTCTCACCACTGGCAATTTTTATCTGCTCCTGAACGAGGTCGATACCGGTTACAAGCTCTGTTACTGGATGTTCCACCTGAATTCTGGTATTCATCTCCAGGAAATAGAACTTTCCCTGGTCGTCAACTATAAATTCCACAGTTCCAGCGCTGAAATAATTTATGGCCTTCACCAGTTTTAATGCCGTCTCCCCAAGTCTCTTGCGCAATTTATTATTCACCACGGGAGAAGGCGTCTCTTCTATGAGTTTCTGAAATCTGCGTTGAACAGTACAATCCCTCTCTCCGAGATGAATTGTATTTCCATATTTATCAGATAGAATTTGAACTTCAATATGACGAGCATTGGGAATAAATTTTTCTATGTATAATTCCTTATTCCCAAAAGCTTCCTCTGCCTCTCTTTGAGCAGTTATGAATGCTGACACCAGACGGACATCGTTATGACATATACGCATCCCTTTTCCACCACCACCACCAACCGCTTTTATCACTACCGGATACCCAATTTTTTCTGCTATTTTCAAAGCGTGGTCTTTATCCAATACAGGTCTATCACTTCCAGGAATTACCGGCACCCCTGCTTTCCTGGCGATATTTCTGGCCTGAAGTTTATCTCCCATAAGTTTGATACTCTCAGGGCTGGGCCCGATGAATTCTATCTTACAGGATTGGCAGATTTCTGCGAAATGGTAGTCTTCAGCCAGAAAACCATATCCAGGATGTATGGCTTCCACATCTGCTATTTCCGCAGCACTGATTATAGCCGGGATATTAAGATAACTGGCTTTGGAAGGCCCAGGACCAATACATATCGCTTCATCAGCAAGACCGACATGGAGACAATTCTCGTCAGGCTCAGAATATACGGCTACTGTCTTTATCCCCAGTTCCTTACAGGCTCTGATAATTCTTACTGCAATTTCACCTCTATTGGCAATGAGAATCTTTTCGAACATGAAAAATTTTTAGGAAACTTTAACTTTAAATAAATTATCTCCGTAATCCACAGGAGAGCCGTTTTCTACCAAAACCTCAAGAACCTTTCCCCGAACTTCAGATTTGATCTCATTCATCAGTTTCATGGCTTCAATTATGCATACTGTCTGTCCCACATCCACCTCATCTCCCACCTCTACAAATGGAGGGGCATCAGGAGCAGGGGCACGGTAAAAGGTACCCACCATGGGGGATTTAATATAGGCGATACCCTGTTCTTCCGCATCCGATTGAGGAGAAACCTCCTGAGAAGTTGCTGCCTGGGATGTAAATGATATCAACCTACCCGGCTGTTCTTCTTTCTTCCGGAGCTTAATTCTTCTCCCCTCTTCCTCAATTTCGACTTCTACTAAGTTCTCGTCATTCATTAACTGAATGATTTGCTTAATTTTTTCTAAATCCATAATCATACCCTCTCCAGATATCCACCTGTCCTGGTGTCAATTTTAACCTTATCACCTACCTTTATAAACAACGGGACCTGAACAACGAGTCCCGTTTCCAACTTGGCGGGTTTTGTCCCTGCTTTGACCGTATCCCCCTTAAATCCCGGCTCTGTCTCCACTACTTCCAGAATTACAGAATTAGGAGGTGTAACGGTAATTATCTTTCCTTCATGGAAAGACGCCGTCACTGTGGAATTTTCCTTAAGATAGAAAAATATATCTTCCAGGTCTTCCCGAAGTATCTCTATCTCTTCATAATTCTGTTCATCCATAAAATGTAAAAACTGCCCATCATTATAAAGATAAACCAGTGTCCGCTCCTCCATATACACATTTTCAACTTTATCATCGGTGGAAATGGTCTTCTCCACAACCTGTCCGCTTACGACATCCTTAAGTTTTAATCGCAAAAATGCCCCACCCTTCCCGGGCTTGGTATGAGAAAATCCCAGAACTGCATAAAGTCTGGAATCCATTTTTATAACCATCCCAATTTTAATCTGATTTACAGGTATCATTACAACACCACTCCCCTGTTTTTCTCAACCACTACCACATCTTCACTTCTCACCCCTCCCACTCCCGGGAAATATAAACCCGGCTCTATCGTAACCACCATACCTGCCCTCAATTTCTGAGTATTATATCTGTTGATGTAAGGTAATTCATGAACTTCCAATCCCAGCCCGTGTCCCAATCCGTGATAGATATTATCCTTAAATCCTTCTCTTTTGATATAATTCTCAACCCTAGTAACCACATCCTTTATGACTTGACCCTCCTTAACTAAAGATAAAGCTAACTGTTTCGCTTCTATTACAACTTCATAGGCCCGTTTAATTACTTTTGGGATTTTATCCCAAAACAACATACGTGTCAAGTCAGCACAGTATCCTCGATATTTCGCTCCACAATCAACCAGTAGAAATTTTGAAATTTTCTTATCCCTGGGATAGGCATGAGGATAAGCAGAATTGGCTCCCGATGCCACAATCGGCGAAAAGGCACTACCATCTCCCCCAAGCGATTGGATGCGATATTCCAGATATGCTTTTATCTCCTTTTCCTGCTTCCCTATTGCTTTATTTCTTATACCATTTATTACTGTTCTGGTTATCTCCACCGCTTTTTTTATCCTGGTAATTTCTTCCCGGTCCTTTATCATTCTTAGCTCTCTGATCAGAAACAGAGATGTTAGATTTTTAAACTCATTCTTCAGTTTTAAATACAGCTCAAGACTTATAGTTCCCTCCACCCCGAGTTTTTTCCCTTTCTGATATCTGTTTATTAATCTACTTAACCCTTTTAAATACCCGTTATTAGCAAGGACAACTCTGACATTATTATTCTCGATATTCTGAAGTTGATGCTGGTATCTGCCATCGGTTATAAGATATGTGTAGTTTTTATTTTGCGAGACGACTAAAATCCCCTCCACCTCCATATCCAGAAAGTACCTCAACTCTAAGGGATTACAGATAAGATAGAGGTCAACTCTATTAACTGCTAACAGTTCACGGAGTTTCTTCAATTTAGAAATATTAAAAGGCATTAACTTTCAGATGATTTAAGGATTCGGGAAATCGCCATCACCGCCAGGATATAACTATCTTTACCGAACCCTGCTATCTGACCCCGGGATACTCCTGCGATCAGAGAACGCTGACGAAATTCTTCCCGCTTATATATGTTGGAAAGATGGACTTCTATACATGGAATATCAACCGCCTCAATGGCATCCCGGATAGCCACACTGGTATGGGTATAGCCTGCAGGATTAATTATAATAAAATCATAATTACCCTTGGCTTGCCCTATCCTGGTGACAATTTCTCCCTCAGAATCAGATTGAAAAAAATCAAGATGAATATTCTCTCCTTCAGCCACTTTTTGCATTTCATTACAGATGTCTTCCAGTGTGTATTTCCCATAAATCTCCGGTTGCCTTTCCCCCAGAAGAGAAAGATTCGGTCCATTTATCACCAGAACCTTAGCTCTGGGGTTTTTCATAATGCTCCGCCTCCTCTATAAGCATAACAGGAATACCCTCTCTCACAGGATACAGAAGTTTACAATTAGAACAGTATAGCCCCTTATCAGAGATAAGCTCTAAATCTCCTTTACATTTAGGGCAGGCTAATATTTCTAAAAGTTCGGGGTCAATCATTGGTGGTGTCCTTTCCTTCCTGATTAACTTCCACAAAAAGCATCTTCAGATATACAAGCATTTCATCTAAAATCTTCTGTTCATCCTCTGCCAGATTGCCCTTAGTTTTTTCCCGCAACATATCCAGGGTATCAATTACATATCTCGCCTGACGAAGGTCAGATTCTTTCTTTTTGGTAACAGGGTTCTCCAGCTTACCCAGAGCCATAAGGCATTCCAATCCCAGTCCATTTATAAAATTTATGAAATTCACATCCCATATATCCGGAATCTTTTTTTCTTCCATATCAATTATGATTTTATATCCATTTCCCGGAGTTTACCACTATAAAAAATTCTTTCCCACAACTCTCTGGATGTCCTCAATTGTTGGGGATTTACAGGGGGATGGATTTCCAGAACCTGAATTTTATCCCTGTAGTTTCCAAGAAAGTCGAAATTTATATCCCCCTTTCCTAAAAGCTTGTGATCGTCTATTCCCTGGGCATCGTGAATGTGAAATCCCGTCAAATATTTCTCCAACTTTGTTATCGCCTCCATCTGAGTATAAAGTCCCAACTTCTCCCGGACGTTGACATGACCTATGTCATGCCAGTAACCCAAAAAAGACGTGTCAAAGACGGAAAGGATGTCTATCATCTCTTCCAGTTCTGGAATTTCGTTGAGATAATATCGTGACTCCAAAGCAATTGTCACATTCAATTTCTGAGCCCATTTTAATAGTTCCTCAATGGAAAACTTAAGAGAATCTATAAACCTTTTTGCTTTTTGATTTCTGATACTCATAAACCTGCTAAGATCAGTTTTAAATTTCTGAAAATTGCGAGAGCTCTGCTCCCATAATTTTAAAGTCTCATCTTCAATATCCACCTTCCCGGCATGTAGAATTACGACCTTAGCAGATAACTCATATGCGGTTTCCAGAGTACCCAAGGTATATTTGACAGCAAGCTTTCGTTCATCTTCATCAGGAGAACTAAGAGAGAAGTAATCGGGATTTGGGAAATAAGAGAAATCTGATATGGGGAAAGGACAGAAATTGTGAACTGTAACTACCTCAAGAGAATATTTAGGGAGTTGAGATTTTACCTCTTTCAGTTCTTTATCTCTAAACTGAAATCCCAATTCTATGTGAGTATAACCAGCTTCCTGAGTCCCTTCCAGAAGTCCTGGGATATCTTGCTTATCCTCTACCCAAGATGTGGAAAGTGCAAGTTGAGAACTCAAATATTCCCCACCTCCACCATTACGCATCTGGAAGGGTCGATAAATTTATCAATGAAATCGAGCAATTCTTCCTTCGTAATCTCTTTTATTTTCCGGGGGTAATTCTTATATTCCTGAGCCCCTTCACCCAAAAGTTCCTCCAGGCATAAATGAAAACCATAGGAAGTCCCCTCTATCAATTCCTTATTATACCTGGTCAAAAGTAACTTCTTGGCATCTTCTATTTCCCCATTCTTGATATCTCCTGTCCGCAGTTGATTTATTATCTCAATAACTTTCTCTCGCACCTGGTTTTTATTCTCGGGTGTGGTGGCGACATAAAAAACTAAAGCCCCGGTCTCAGGACCAATAATTATCCCTCCACCTAAAGTATAAGAAGCACCTATAGCTCTGCGGATCTTATTGAAGAACAACGAACCCTGTCCTGAAACAAGAGTCTGAAGCACATCTGCTGCATAACGGTAAGGAGTGTTTAACCCCGGAATGGCAAAACCAATTTCCAGGACTACTTCTCTCTGAGGGATTTTCTTCTCTTTGAATATCACCTTCTGAGGTGGTCCTTGAGGAGAAAGAGTAACCTGAAGTGAATTTTTCTTCCACCTTTTGAATAATTTCTCAATTTTTAATTTTAACCTAGGGACATCAAATTCTCCCACGATAGAAATAACACAATTATTGGGCAGAAAAAATCTTCGGGTGTATTCTTTTAGATGCTCAACTTCTAAACAGGCTATACTCTGATAACTTCCCTCCACAGTATTGCGATAGGGATGATTTATAAACAGATTGGCACGCAAAAGTTTGGAAGCCTGATAAAACAGGTCAATCTCCAGATCCTGAAGTTTCCCCATTTGAATATTTTTTTGAATCTCAACTTCCTGAGTATCAATCATCGGGCTTATTATTAAATTTGCCAGTAAATTCAATGCTGGCTCCAGATTCTGAGAGAGAACCTCAACTTCAAATCCCATAGTATTATTTCCACTTACAGGACTGATCTTCCCACCCAATTCTTCAAATCTTCGCTGGATATCAGAGGTGATGAGTGACTTCACCACAAGTTGAGAAACACCGTTATCGCTGTCATTTTCAAATCTCACTCCACCCTGAAAAAGGGCTGTAATTGATACTACTCCCGTTACAGACCTGGGAGAGAGAATTATCCTGAGGCCGTTATCCAGGGTGATTTTCTCAAATTCTAAGGGGAGTGTTAATTTAGTTAAAGGGGATTTCTGTTCCTGAGGGACCAGTTCCACCCAGCAACTGATATCGGAGTTTAAATAGCGATGTGCTACTTCCTCTATATCCCGGGGAGTGAGTTGTAAAACTTTTTTGAGATAGGAAAGTGGGAATCTAAACTCATTGGTTATTCCCTGATCACGGGCAAGATTCTGAGCTATCCGTAACACCCCTTCTTGAGATTTCAGCATTTCATAAATTAACCGTGTTTTGAGACGATTGATTCTGGCCGAATCCAGACTTTGAGACTTGAAATCGTCAATGAAATTTTTAAACTCCTCCTTAAATGCACCATAATTTTTAGGGTCCATAATAGCAAAGAACACAAACTGGCCCTGTAAGAAAGGAGTATAGTTTGTGCAGGAGACCGTATAACACAATCCGGTTTTGACAAATCTCTCATATAGAGGTGAATCCTTTCCCTGAGATAGATAATCTGCCAGCATATCCAGTGCCTGTAAATCATCATCAAAGACCGAAATTCCTGGAAAAGAGATAAATACATACACCAGTTTACCGGGATAGATGTGGCTGAAGAAAACAGGGAAATTTCTGTGCTCGTCAGGATAAGAATTTCTGCAGGGAGAACCCGGAGCTATATCCTGAGCAACAGCTGTAATTTCTTTTTGAACTTCAGAAAATTCCAAATCCCCCACTATGGATATCACAGTGTTATTTGCGGTGTAATGCAATTGATGAAATTTTTGAAAATCCTGTAAGGTTAATTTATTCAAAAGATAAGAGTGACCTATTACAGGTTGCTTATAGGGATGATTTATATAAGAATTTTCAAAGCCGAGTTTAAACACCAGAGAACCAGGCTCATCATCACGGAACTTCTCCTCTTTCAGCACGACATTCCTTTCTCTTTCAAACACCTCAGGGCTAACCTGAGGTTTGAATAACGCCGAGATGAAAACTTGCAGAGCTTGTTTCCAGTTCTCCTTGGGCACCTCCAGAAAATATAAAGTGTGGTCAAAAGTGGTATAAGCATTGGAGTTGGCTCCCAGTCGTCTCAACTCATCCTCAAGGTCTTTCCGACCTTCAAAAGTGAGATGTTCCGTTAAATGGGCAACTCCTGAACCTAAATATTCCCCCTCGTCTCCACTTCCCGCTCCTATAAAAATTGCTATCCCTACAATGTCTCCAGGGTAATGCTTGAACACCACATTCAACCCGTTACTCAATTTTTGAGAAATAACCCCCTTGTAAAAATCTTCCATTTTGTGCATAGACCACCTCTGTATTTTTTGAATTTTAACGGGAGACAGAAACAAAAACAGACAAAAACTTATTCTCCACCAATTGGTGGAGAATTTAATTTTATCATCCACTTATTTTATTTCCTTCTCTTCTTTTTCAGTAGTTTTCTTCGCCTTATCTCACTGGGCTTCTCGTAATGCTTTATCGCCCTTATCTCCTTCATCAGACCTTCCTGTTCGATTTTTCTCTTAAACCTTCTCAAGGCCTGATCAAGGCTCTCTCCCGGTCTCACTTCCACCTTAGCCATACAATATCACATCCTTTCC
>NATI01000040.1 GCA_002085265.1 Candidatus Omnitrophica bacterium 4484_49
AAAAAACCCTATCCCGAATTTCTTCGAGATAGGGTTGCACCCTCGATTTCTTCACCCTTTCACTGTGATTTAATAAATCACAGATTCTGTTTTCCCCTCCCTCGAGGTACTTACAGAATTTTCTGATGGCAGGTCTTCTGACTCTCCCGCCCTTTTAGCGGCCTTCCCACCCTCATTAAGGGCAGTGACCATAAACTGCTAAAAGGGTTCCTTTTTCACATATCGTGAAAAAGGCAGGATCACAGCAGCGGGGCTGTGCTGGAATAGTTCCGACATTCAGTCAAAACATCACCAGCTTCCCTTAACCATCAGAAATGCCAGTTTTAAAAGAACAGCAATGTTTATGATATTAAAAAATTCTTTCAGATGTCAATCATTTTTTATATTTTTCTGTAGTTCAATTTCGCTTTTAATAACATTTATCCTCTCATCAAGGTAAGGATGAGAATGAAGATGATATTCTCTTATGGGAGAGTGAAACTGATAGTCTTGCAATTTTTTTAAAACTGTAATCATTGCTCTGGGGTCATATCCTGTCTTTTCCATATACCTTATTCCCAGACGGTCAGCTTCGGTTTCGCGTTCTTTACTATAATTAAGCATCATAAGAATTAAGGCTACCTGTATTTTTTTGACCGTGTGAGCATCAGGGGCTTGAGAGGCTAAAATTGCAAGTAATGCCTGAGTGCCAATAGCCTCCTGCAGTTTAAGAATATTATGCCTCAATACAATATGAGAAAGTTCATGAGCCAAGACTGCAGCAACTTCATCATCGGTGTCTAACATATCAAGAAGTTTCTGGTTTATATAAATATACCCTCCCGGTAATGCAAACGCATTGGGTTCTTCTTTCTCCTTATTTTTCTTTGCTGTAATTACTTCAAAGTGATAAACCAAGCCCTTACGGTCACAAACATCAACCAAACTATAACCTATTTTGTTTACCCTGTCTCTTATTCTGGGGTCCTTGATTATTTTAAATTCTTTTTCTACCTGTTGTGCCAGTCTCCTTCCCAATTTAATTTCTTTCTCATCAGATATAAATGCTAAATGTTGCTTACCAGTAAGAATATTATATTCTACGCTGGCACAGCCAGATAAGATTACAGAAAACAGAAGATAATTCAGGAGTTTAAAATTCACTTGTTTTTCAATTCTTTTAAAATTTCATCCAACTTATTTAAAATCTTCTCCAGAAGTTCAATCTGTCTTTTCTGAAACATCTCCTGTTCTTTTTGAACTTTCTTTGCCTCCTGAGCCAGTTTCATCATATCACTTAGTTCTTTTAAATTCATAGCTTCCTCCTGTAAGTTTCATTTTTACTAACCATATTCTCTCAAAATCCCTGATGTCCAAAATACTATACCTTAGATTTCGAACCTGTTTTAAAATTTCAAATGTTCTTACAGGGTTCTTATAATTATATTCTACCACTAATAAGAATTCTTTATATTTTTTATTATAAATATCCCTTAACTTGAGCAATCTTTTCTCTACATGGGGTATATAATATTCTAAAGAAATTTTTTCCCACGGCGGTTGAATGAAAATTTTGTCTTCTCTATTACGAGAGTCTTGAAGATAATGAGCGACACTTCTCCAATCGGGTTTTTTATTCCACGATTCGTAATGGATAAGAGAAAACATAGAAAGTATAATTACACAACTGTAAAAGATTGTACTAAAACTTTTACCCAGATTAAAAACTGCTATTACCAGAAATAAATAATAAAATGGAAGTATAGCGATCATAAATCTGTGGTGGTAAAGAGGGGTAACTGTCGTAATTATAAATACAATAGAGATATAACCAATAGTAAAAAAAGGCAAAAACCTCATTTTTTTGAATCCACAAATAATTCCATATATAACCAGAAACCCTATAACCCAGTTCAGATATTTTAAAGATGGGGATTTGGTTAGAGGAGCAAAAGGTGAAAATTCCAGGATTAAATTTTTCAAGTTTTGCCAGTTCAACAAAGAAAACTGCCAGGGATGAAGATGCATATGGTGTATAGTAGCGGCGAAAAAATATGGTATAAAGGCCAAAACTATTACCAACCCTATCTTTATGTACTTATTTTTTTCTTTATGGTGGAACAATAATATATACAGGTAGATAACAAGCAAGACTATTATTGAATAATAATGAGTATAAAGATTAAGTATTGAAAAGAAAGAAAAAAGATATAATGATTTTTTATCTTGGGTATAGAGCGATTGTAGAAAGAAATATATCATGGATAAAGTCAATGTGAGAAATAGCGTATAACATCTTGCTTCCTGGGAATACCAGATATGAAACGGAGATAAAGTTAGTAAAATCCCAGAATAAAATGCCAGTTTAAAAGAGTGATATTTCGCTATTAAAATATAAAATACAGCAATTGAAAGAATACCAAAAATAACGGAAATAAGTCTTAAGCCGAATGCATTTCCTCCCAATAATTTCACAAACGGTGCCATTATTAAAAAATATAAAGGTTGGGCTGTCTCTGTGGATATCAACTTTAAAGATTTTATGCCCAGAGAGGAAATAAAGTAAGTCATCGCTTCATCATACCAGATGCTCTTGTATCCCAGATGATGGAGGCGGAGAATAACAGCGATAAAAATTAGAATTAACAGGCGAATATTTCTAAGACGCAATTTAATATACTTCTTTTAACTTAAGATAACTGTTGTTAAATTCTATTATCTGTAATCGGATATCCTTGAACCTGATAATGTGGGGATTGGGATATTTAATTATTATAGGAGCCCCGTTTTCCACATAAGTCAGAAGTAATACTTTTTTACCTTCAGTATATTCAAAACCCGAGTAATAAAGTGCTTCGCCCACTTTAGAGTAAATTTTTTCTCCTGGCCGAAATATATATTCTCGTGGCCCAGCCATTGTGCCCAATACACCTTTTAAAACATCTCCCAAATCCTCGGCAAAAACGACCCCTCCCGAAATCAGCTGAATGGCTAATATCCCCATGAATAATCTAATCATGAGCTACCTCCTTGTGTAAGGTCTGAAATTTTCATTCTTTCTAAACTGTCCCAATTAAAAATCAAGTTAAGAGTTTCCACTTCTGCCTTTTCCTCTGATTTTAATGAAGAACAAAAAACTTCTTTTAGGGAAATCGTGGATGGATTTTTTATCCAGTAAAGCTCACCCTCCTTCTCCAACAATACATTTTTCTCTATGAGGTGATTTATAATCCGCTCTATCACCGGAGGAGAATATGGCAGTTCAGAAGACAATGTCTCTCTAATTATCGGAAATTTTCCTTGATTAAATTTATATACAAGGAGCTTCAATACCGTTAAGAGATTAACAACTTCAAGAATAGAATCTTTACCCTCGGTCAACCTGAAATATTTTTTGCGATTTTGAAAAATATAAGCGAATTCAGCACCCCACAGTATAACTATCCAGCTTATGTAAAGCCAGACCATAAATAGCGGTAAACTGGCAAATGTGCCATATATGGCATTATATCTGGCTACCCCAAACTGAAATTTGAGATATCCCCAGTAAATTAACTGCCAGATACTTCCTGATATCAGAGCTGCCAGAAGACCTGTAGACAGATTAACTTTGGTATTGGGCATAAACATATAAAAGATGCTGAGAGCTGCCCAGCTGAACAAATAAGGAAGAAATTTAATAAAAGTTAGATATACATCATTTAAAATTCCATGAGATAGAAACTTCTCCATAAAGATAGCGCTTTTTAAACTCATAGGTATGGTAACCGTTAGGAAAATGAATATCGGACATAGAACTACTATAGTGAGGTAATCTGAAAGTTTTCTAGTTATCCTCCGAGGACTTTTTACTCCCCAGATTTTATTGAATACTTCCTCCATAGAACCCAAAAGTTTTAAAATGACGAGAATCAAAAAAACCACTCCTGTAGTCCCTAAAGTTGTAAGATCTGTGTTCTGGACGTATTCAATTATCTTTAATAGTATCTCCTGTCTTCCCAGAACGAGTTTGGTAAGAACAATCTGCCTGATATATTCCGAGATTCCCAATCCTTTGGAGATTGCAAATATAAAAGCTAAGAATGGAACCAGTGTAAGTAAAGTGACAAATGTCAGTGCCCCGGCATACAGTTTACATTTATCCTCTTCAAATTTTTTCCACACCCAGTATAAAAATATTATTATTTTATTTTTTCTGTTTAACTTCATTTAAAAGTTGAGAAAAATTTTCCTGTTTCATACTAAAACTATACTCCTGAGATGGAAAATTGCCATTCTGGACCTCCTGTTTGAATTTGGATATAGCATCGGTAATGACCTCGTGCAACTTCAGATACTGTTTAACAAATTTAGGACGAAATCCTTCTATTAATCCAATCAAATCCTGAAAAACCAGCACCTGACCGTCACAGTCTTTTCCAGCACCGATCCCGATTACGGGAATGGTAACGGTATCCGTTATGAGCTTGGCAAGTTGAGCTGGAACGCACTCCAGAACAATAGCAAAACACCCGAGTCTTTCCAGTAAAATACTATCCTCATAGATTTTTCTGGCAGTCTGGATATCTTTTCCTTGAACCTTCAATCCTCCCAGCATGGTCGCTGTTTGAGGAGTTAATCCCAAATGTCCCATAACCGGAATCCCGGCTTTAATTATCGCTGCTATTCTATCACCTACTTCTCTGCCGCCTTCCACTTTAACTGCGTCACATCCTCCCTCTTTTATAAATCTTCCTGCGTTTTTAACTGCATCCTCATCCGAAACTTGATACGAAAGAAATGGCATATCTCCAATTATAAAACTCTCAGGAGCTCCTCTCCTCACTGCTTTTGTATGATGTATCATCTCCTCCATAGAGACTTCTACGGTGGAATGGTATCCCAGAATTACATTACCCACTGAATCTCCTACAAGGATGAGGTCAATCTCTGCCTTTTGCAACAATTTAGCAGTAGGATAATCATATGCTGTGAGCATGGTGATTTTTTCTCCGTTAACCTTTTTCTTCTTCAATTCCGGTATTGTAATTTTAGCCATTTTTATACTCCTTGATTTTTCGGGTAATATTTTTTCTTCTGTCTATCGCTTTTCTTATCCAGTACTGATCTTCCCAGAATTTAATTATATATCGGGGCGAAGTCATACACAAGGAAAACCAGAGATAAAAATCATAACTGAGGATAAATGGTAAATGGAGAAAATAACTACTCCAAGATTCATTCTTTATAATAGTAGCATAGCGATTGCGAATAAATTGGGCCTTAAATTCTGAAGATAAATTTAGATAACCTAAACGGCGAGAATTTACCCATCCAGTCATACCCCGATAATGATAAGCGATGGCTTCAGGGATATAGTATGCTTTCCAGCCCAACCTGTTTGCTCGCCAGTTTAAATCAAGGTCTTCCAGATATACTTTATAACTGGAGTCGAAATATTCCTTATCTTTTAGTTTTATTTCCTCCAGCATTTTTCTACTGTATAATACACAGGAACCAGGACATCCCCAGACAAGCCCTTCAGGGTAATTATATTTCGCTTTCCTGCGATATCCCCTTTCTATCGCTCTTCGGGATAAAGATAAAAACTGACCTGTGGAATCTATTTTTCCTGTAACGGGATTGACAATTTTTCCTGTAACCTGTCCGACCTTATGATGTTTAGAAAAACCTTTAATGGCGTGAAGAAGAAAATTGGAGTCCAAGATGACATCGTTGTTTATACACAAAATATAATCTCCTCTGGCTTCAGATATTCCGAGATTATATCCTTCACAATAAAAGAGATTCTTATTACAGACAATGATTTTGACATCCGGAAAATTATTCTTAATCATTTCTACCGAATTATCTGTAGAGGCATTATCTATGGCTATAACCTCATAATTTTTATAGCTCTGGTTAAAAATAGACTGAAGGCATTTTCTCAATAACAGTTCTCTATTCTTGTTTACAATTACTATTGACACCAGTTCAGAGCAACTTGCTTTTATGTCTTGCATCTGTTAAATTATAAAAATGAAACTGTTGAGGTTAATCATATATATCCTTTTGACTGCGGAGGTTATATGTGCTCTTCCTTTCTCCTTGAATGCCACACTGAACCTTTTTCTAATATTGTGGATTATCTTTGTTCTCCGGTGTTTGATATTTAGAAAAGCTGTCTCCATTTATAATTCACTTATACCATTTTCGCTATTCTTCATTTCGCTTATTTCTTATTCTAAGTTCAGTATTTACAGTTATCAACAATTATCCTTGATTTTTGTTTATATTTCTATATTCGTACTCAGCCAGGATTTAATCTCCAAAAAGGATATAAAAAAACTTATTCAGTTTCTGGGCCTTGTGGTTCTCGGTTATACATTAGTGGAAGCGCTTTGGATTCTCCCTTATTTAAAACAAGTTCTGAATACCACCGCAATCAAAAATATGCATCATTTAAAATACATTATCTCCAAACAAAGGACAACCGCATTTTTTCTCACTCCTAACAATCTGGGGATTTTCTTGCTATTTACCCTCTACGCTTTCTGGGAATACAAAAATAGAATTCTAAAACATCTCTTATCTGCTGTTATAATTTATTGCCTTATAACCACTAAGTCCATCGGAGTGTGGATATGCTTAAGTGCTGCAATTTTACTTATACTCTTCAAATCCAAACATAAAAAATACGCTCTGGGAGGTATAATCCTGTGTATATCTGCGTTAACAGTCGTAATCTGGCTGCGAAAAGACCTCATCTTTAACCCTAATAATCTTTTTTTTAATCCTTTCTATCAAAGAACAAAGATATGGGAAAGGAGTTTGATGTTTATATCTCAGAAGCCGATTCTGGGATACGGGATAGGGAATTTCCCCATACTATATAATCAAGGGCTTCCCCACCATATTAATCAAGAGATATATGTCCACAATTTATTTCTACAATTCTGGTTTGAATCTGGATTAATGGGGTATATTTGGATTTTACTTTTTTACCTGTTTAGTCTTAAAGTAATATTTGAAAAGTTTACAACTGACTTCTTCCTTACTTCCTGTTGTATAACATTTCTCATCCATAATCTATTTGATGCTTCTTTTTATCTTCCCAAGGTAGGAATTTTTTTCTGGATATTTATTTCTTTATTACTCCAGCCTGCCGACAGGCATAATATATAATGGCTGTAATTTTCCACAATTTAAAAGTTTACGGAGTACCTCATCATAAAATGCTCCCACTGCTACTGTGCCTAAATAAAGGGAGGTTGCCTGAAGATACAAATTTTGACTTTAAGAAATTAAGTTCTATCTTTATTCTCCTCAACAGTTTTTTGAGAATTAATTTAAGCCCGTATTTTTTATATCTGGTTTTGAAAAACAGTATAGGATGAATAATATTCTTTTTAAAATATAAATGGTCTCTGAGGGTTAACGCAAATAAATAATTTTCTTTTATTTGTTCAGAGGTGTAATCAGGATAATTTAAAATTACTGTATTACCGCCATCGAAAAGCTCTGGTTTTTCCTCCCTTATATATCCACAATTTTTTGCCCAGTAATAAAAGGGAGTGCCAGGTAAAGGAGTGACAATTGAGATTTGTACATTGTCTAAAAGTCCTTCTTTTATCAGAAACTCCATAAGATTGATGTTCTTC
>NATI01000041.1 GCA_002085265.1 Candidatus Omnitrophica bacterium 4484_49
ACAGCAGCCCTGATGGTCCGGGAGGGGTTTGCCGATGCTCTGATTGCGGGAGCAAGTCATACCACCAAAGATGTGGCTAAGGCAGTGATTTACTGTATAGGTCCCCAGGAAGGGAAGTCTGTGTCCAGTTGTTTTATTATCGATACCGGGAATGAAAAATATGGCTATAAAGGAAAGTTTATTTTTGCGGACTGTGGGGTTATAGTTGAGCCTACTGCCGAACAACTGGCAGGAATTGCTGTGGACTCGGGGATGTTATTCCAGAAGATATTTTCTACATCCCCCCATATTGCTTTTCTGAGTTATTCCACTTATGGAAGTGCAGGTGGTCCCAGTGTGGAAAGAGTGCGCAGGGCAGTGGAGATTGTAAAGGAAATACAACCAGAATTAATGGTTGATGGTGAACTTCAAGCAGATGCTGCTATAGTTCCGGAGGTGGCGTTCAGGAAGTGTCCTGATTCTCCTGTTGCTGGCAGGGCTAATGTCCTCATATTTCCGGACCTTAATAGTGGGAATATCTGTTATAAACTGGTGGACAAACTTATGGAGGCAGTGGCAGTTGGTCCTATATTTTTGGGCACCGCCCGGCCTGCCAGTGATCTCTCCCGGGGATGTGAGGTGGAGGAGATAGTTCTGGATGCAGCAGTAATCTCTATAATGGCCCAGTTTCAAAATGAAGAAGTCCGATCTTAAAACATGGATATTAACCCTTAATGCAGGAAGCTCTTCCATCAAGTACAGCCTGTTTCAGTACAAGGGTAAATTGAGGGTGGAAGAAAAAGGCATGGTGGAAAAGATAGGGGAGGAGAGTTCATATTTTGAGAAATCGGGAGGGAGAAAGATAAAAGTTAAAGCTCAAAATCACGGACAGGCACTGGGAGTGATTCTGAAAGATCTGCTCGGGAAAATCGATAGTCCTTCTTCTCTTTATGGTGTAGGACATCGAGTAGTTCATGGAGGAGAAAAATTCAAAGATTCGGTTATAATTAACTCCAGGGTGTTGAAAACCATTAAGAAGTTCAGTCATCTTGCCCCCTTACATAATCCTCCTGCAATTGTGGTGATATCAGCATGTATGAATCTTTTGAAATCTGTTCCTCAGGTGGCAGTTTTTGACACCTCTTTTCACCAGACCATTCCTGAAAGGGCTTTTATTTATGCCTTACCTTATAAATTCTATACCCGATATAGAATCAGGAGATATGGTTTCCATGGTACAAGTCATCGCTATGTGACTATAGAGGCGGCAAGACGCTTGGGGAAGGATGTCAGTAGTTTAAAGCTCATTACCTGTCATTTGGGAAATGGCTGCTCCATAACGGCGGTTGATAAAGGAAAATCTGTTGATACCAGTATGGGGTTTACTCCTCTGGAAGGATTGGTTATGGGAACGAGGTGTGGAGATATAGATCCCGCGATTATCTTTTATCTTGCACAGAGAGGATATAAACTTGAGGAGATAGAAGAAATACTGAACAGAAAAAGCGGGCTTTTAGGAATTTCCGGAATAAGTAATGATATGAGAATCGTTGAGAAGAAGATGCGAAAAGGTAACACACGGGCTAAGATTGCCTATGAGGTGTTCGTATACCGATTGGCGAAATATATATCTGCGTATCTTGGAATATTAGGGGGAGCCGATGCTGTTGTATTTACTGCCGGGATTGGTGAACATCAGAGGAGGGTAAGAGAGGATGTAAAAAAGATACTCAATCCAATATTGAGAAAATGTGGCACCCGGATTCTGGTCATTCCCACCAATGAAGAGTTGATGATCGCTAAAGAGGTTTTGAGACTGTTGAAGTAAAAGGTTGTAGACAGATGAAAATTAAAATAGAAGATATTCCATCTCAGGGATTACATAAAGAAATGAGTTATGACCCTCGGGAATTGGATATGGAGATAGAAAATCATCCTTATTCTCTCCCAGTTAAATTTTCCACTCCTATAACTGCAATTGCTGATATTATGCTTTATGATAAGGAACTGGTTGTGGAAGTGGTTGTCAGGTATAAGTTGAAAATGGTCTGCAGTCGGTGCCTGGAGGAGTTTGAGGTGGGATTTGAAAAAAGATTCATATTTAACTATAATACTCGGGGTATAGAGGTAATAGATATAACTCCTGACATCCGGGAAGAAATAATACTCTGTTACCCTCAAAAACCCCTGTGTAAGCCGGATTGTAAAGGGCTGTGCTCTGGGTGTGGAGTAAATTTAAATGTTGAGAGATGTAGGTGCAAAAGAGAAAATCAGGAGGTAGAAAATGGCCAATCCTAAAAGGAGACATTCCAATTCCAGAACCAGAAAAAGGAGAACACACTGGAAGATATCTCTTCCCCAGATCTCCACTTGTCCTGAATGTGGGACACCCAAGCCATTGCATCGTGCCTGTCCTAAGTGTGGATATTATCGCAGGAAGAAAGTGGTGGAGGTAACTGAAGATGAAAGTTAAGATTGCGGTCGATGCCATGGGTGGGGACTATGCTCCCCTGGTAGTAGTAAAGGGAGCAGAACTTGCTGTGAAGGAAAACAACGATATAGAGGTGCTTCTTATAGGCAGGGAAGAAGTCATCAGAAAATATCTGGGAACCAGAGAGAGAATAAGAATCGTTCCTGCTCAGGAAGTAATAGATATGGACGAACCACCAGTGTTAAGTGTGAAAAAGAAACCCGCTTCCTCCATTAATTGCGGGATAAAGCTTCTTAAAGACGGTCAGGCAGAGGTATTTCTAAGTGCTGGGAATACCGGTGCAGTGGTAGCTTCAGCCACTTTATTTCTAAGGACGATTCCAGGAGTGGAGAGACCTGGGATTGCTATAATTTTCCCAACTATCAGAGGATTCTGTTTGTTGATAGATGCGGGAGCAAATATTGATCCCCAGCCGGAACACCTTCTGGATTACGGGATAATGGGAGTTGCTTATGCGGAGTTAATTTTGGGTAAAGAAAATCCTACAGTGGGATTATTAAATATTGGAGAAGAAGAAACTAAAGGGCCCGAGTTTTTAAAAGAAACTTTAAGGTTACTTAAAGATACTCAGTTGAATTTTACTGGCAATATAGAAGGTAGAGATATATTCTTAGGAAAATGCGATGTTATAGTTGCTGATGGTTTTGTCGGTAATGTTGCTTTAAAAGTTTCAGAGTCAGTAGCAATTGCTGGGGGGTATTTGCTCAAGAAACATATTAAGAGAGGATTTTTATCTAAACTGGGTGGACTTCTTTTGAAGCCAAGTTTAAACAGGTTGAAAAAAGAACTTGACTATACTGAATATGGAGGGGCACCATTACTTGGTGTGAATGGTAATGTAATAATCTGTCATGGTTCTTCATCTGCCAAGGCAGTAAAGAATGCTATTAAGGTAGCAAAAGAGGTGGTGGATAAAAAAGTAAATGAGAGGATAAAGCAGAGGCTGGAACTTAAAGTTAAGAGATGAGATTAGCTTATATTTTTCCGGGACAGGGGACACAATATGTGGGTATGGGACATGACCTTTATGAGAATTTTGAGATTGCCCGGGAGCTATTTCATAAAGCAAATGAGATTTTAAAATTTGACATTATGCGCTTATGTTTTTTTGGTCCTCCTGAAGAGTTAACCCGGACCCGGAACTGCCAGCCGGCAGTATTTCTGGTTTCAACTGTGGCTCTGAAATGTCTGGAAGAGTATTTTCGAACTCAGATGGGGAATTTATATTATCAGGAGTTAACCCCTGTTGTCTCTGCTGGTCTCAGTCTGGGAGAATATGCGGCGTTGGTGGCAGCAGATGCTATTTCCTTTGAAGATGCTCTGGAACTGGTAAGAAGAAGGGGAGAGTTTATGGAGGAGGCCTGTAATGAAAATCCTGGGACGATGTCAGCTATAATTGGTCTGGGAAAAGAAGTTGTTGAGGAAATATGTGAAGAAAGTAAGGCAGAAATTGCCAATGTAAACTCCCCGGAACAAATTGTGATTGCCGGTAGGGTATCCTGTGTGCAGAAAGCAGAGGAACTAGCGAGAGATAAAGGAGCGAAAAGGGTTATCAGGTTAAATGTTTCGGGAGCATTCCATTCCTCTCTTATGGAGCCAGCAGCGAAGAAGCTTATGTATTACCTCAATGATATAAATATCCGGAGACCGAAATTTACCGTCGTGAGCAATGTCAACGCTTACTTTTCATTCTTGCCTCAGGAGATAAAGGCTAATCTTGTAAATCAGATAAATCATCCCACATTGTGGGTGGAGTGCGTGAAGACCATGGTCGATTTGGGCGTAACTGCTTTTTTAGAAATAGGACCTGGAAAAACCTTACGGGGATTATTGCGTAAGATAGACCCCAATCTTGTTGTTTTTAATATAGAGACAACAGGGGATATCAGGTCTTTCTATGAGGAGTTAATGTTAGAGGAGGTTTGAGATGGAAATGCTTAAGGGGAAGGTGGCTTTAATCACTGGAAGTGGAAGAGGCATAGGGAGAGCCATAGCCCTAAAATTTGCTCGTGAAGGTGCCGATGTCATCTCCCTTGATATCGACATCCAATCTGCCCGGGAAACCACACGAGAGGTTGAGTCTCTGGGAAGGAAGGCACAGTCCTATTCCTGTGATATTTCAAATTTTGAAACTACTCAGGAGGTCTTGAAGGCAGCGATTGAGCATTTTGGGAAGTTGGATATTCTAGTGAACAATGCCGGTATAACTAAGGATAATCTGTTACTTCGAATGACCGAAGAGGAATGGGATTTGGTTCTGAAAGTCAACCTTAAAGGAGTGTTTAATGTCACCAAGTCAGTTTTGCGGCAGATGTTGAAACAGAAAAGCGGAAAAATCATAAATATCGCTTCTGTTATAGGTATTATGGGAAATGTCGGTCAGGCCAATTATGCTGCCTCCAAGGCAGGATTGATAGCGTTTACCAAATCACTGGCTAAGGAGGTTGCCTCTCGTAATATAAATGTCAATGCTATTGCTCCTGGATATATCCAGACCAGAATGACGGAGTCTCTTTCAGAGGATATAAAAAAACAGATGCTTTCTATGATACCTCTGAGTCGATTTGGCGCCCCCGAAGATGTCGCTAACTGTGCTTTATTTTTAGCCAGTTCCCTTTCTGATTATATTACTGGACAGGTGATAGTTGTAGATGGGGGACTGGTAATGTAAAATAGATTGACTTTAAGCGGGAATTGTGTTATATAGGTAAGCCAAAAGAAAGGAGGAGAAGAATGGAGATAGCTGAAAGAGTTAAGAAAATCATATCTGAACAACTGAATGTCAAGGAAGATGAAATTACCGAAAGTTCCTCTTTTGTTGATGACTTAGGTGCGGATTCTCTGGATACGGTGGAGCTGGTTATGGCTTTTGAGGAGGAATTTGGTATTGAAATTCCTGATGAGGAAGCCGAAAAGATTCGTACCGTCGGGGATGCTATAAAGTATATTGAGGAGAAGACCCAGGGACAAGAGGGGTGACAATCTGTCAGTATTCAAATGCTAATTTGCCGAGCGCAAGGCTCGGCTTTTGTTTACCATGAATAGAAGAGTGGTTATAACTGGGGTCGGGGTTGTAACTCCTGTGGGTAACGAGGTCGAGGAGTTCTGGAATTCTCTTCTCGCTGGCCGCTCGGGAGTGGATAGGATCAGTTTATTTGATCCCAGCAATTTCTCATCTCAAATTGCTGGTGAGGTGAAGAATTTTGAGCCCCAGAAGTATTTCCCTCCCAAGGAATTACGGAGAATGGAGAGGTTTACCCAGTTTGCACTTTATGCCGGTAAAAAGGCCTGGGAGGATGCTGGTTTAAATAATAAAGTTCCTCCTGAAAGATGTGGCGTTCTGGTCGGTTCCGGTATTGGAGCACTGGATCTGGTGGAGAGGCAATATAAGGTATTTGAGGAGAAAGGGCCAGGAAGAATTTCACCTTTCCTTATTCCATTGATGATTGCCAATATGGCTGCCGGTCAACTCGCCATTTATCTCGGTCTTAAAGGTCCAAATATGTGTGTGGTTACTGCCTGTGCTTCTGGGACCCATTCTATCGGTGAGGCCTTTCGGATAATTCAAAATGGTAAGGCGGATATAATGGTTGCAGGAGGGGCAGAAGCATGTGTGACCCGGCTGGGGGTGGGAGGATTCTGTGCCTTGAGGGCACTTTCCACCCGTAACGATCAACCTCAGAAAGCAAGCAGGCCTTTTGATAAAGAAAGGGATGGTTTTGTAATTGGAGAGGGAGCAGGAATTGTAGTTCTGGAAGAATATGAAAGAGCCAGGGAAAGAGGTGCTGATATTTACGCTGAGATTATCGGATATGGTGCCAGCTGTGATGCCTATCATCAAACTGCTCCCGACCCTGAAGGTCAGGGGGCTTATCTGGCTATGAAGGGGGCAGTGGAAGATGCCGGCATAAATCCTGAAGATATAGATTATATCAATGCTCACGGTACTTCAACTCAACTCAATGATAAAATTGAGACTCTGGCGATTAAAAAATTGCTTAAAGATCATGCTTACGAAATTGGTGTAAGTTCCATAAAATCGATGATTGGCCATCTCATTGGTGCTGCTGGAGGTGTGGAGGCAGTGGCTACTGCACTGGCGGTAAAAAATCAGGTTATCCCACCTACGATAAATTATGAATATCCTGACCCTGACTGTGACCTCGACTATGTTCCCAATCAGGCGAGAGAAGCAGAGGTTAAGTACGCGCTTTCCAATTCATTTGGATTTGGAGGCCACAACGCCTGTCTGGTATTCAAAAAAGTATAATTTTACTCTCCCTCTGAAATTGAGATACCCCCATATTTTGAATTTGACAACCAGAATGGAAATGTTTAATTTTTAAGTGGAGGTTTTTACTTAATAGGGGGTGGTCACGGGTTTTATTTTCTTATTTTATTAGATGGAAAACCAACTTTCCCCTTTTTTTAAAAAATTAAAAAAATTTTTAAAAATTTGACATTTTCCCTGGTTATGTTATAATTATTATGAATATACACTTAATTAAAGAGGTGCTGGAGGGAGATGAGCAGAATTTATGCAATAATAATTTTGGGATTTATTATTACAGGAGTCAGAGGTTATTGTTTAGGTTTCGATCCTGATAGTTTTACTTCTTCTGAAATTGAAATGTCATCTTTAGATTTTAGGGACTTAGATGGAGAAATTATAGTACCTCCTATAGGTGATGGTGAACTGGTTTTAGATAGTGCCCTCCCTACAATTAATCCTGAAGAGAGTGTACAGCCAGATAATTTTCAGGAACCACAAGTATCTGCTCAGAGTGTGGAACAATCTTTAGATACAGGTAGCCAGCCCTCACTGGAAGATGATTCTGGGAATAATATGTTAGAAGATTTCAGTGAAATGAATGTTAACCCTGAGGGAAGTTCTCTTTCCCAATTTCAGGCAGCTCCTCCTGTAGAAAACACCACCAGAGGAATTTCTTTAACTCAGGCAACAATAGTTCCAC
>NATI01000042.1 GCA_002085265.1 Candidatus Omnitrophica bacterium 4484_49
TTCTTTTGTCAACTTTTTTTTAATCAACTTTTATTCCTCAGCCATTCTCTCTGCATTGACGCACCATCCATTTTTGTTCGAAGCTAAGCTCTGAACAAGAATATTTTACATAACTCAAAGAAAATCAGCAGGTTAATTTATTTGTTCAGAGCTAAGCTCTGAACAGCTCTGAACAAACTGTTTATCCCTGGTTACTTAAAAGAGGTGAAGTTAGTAGCCCGGCCTACTGGATAGACCAGGAAGGAAAAAATTAACAAAAAAGGAGGTGATTAATTTTGCGAAAAATTATTGATACTATCGAATGCCTGTATTAAGCCTCCCACAGGTTGGGGAAAATAAATCAAATCAACCAGAATTCTTTCTCTGTCACTTACTATTACCTCCGTATTCTTTATCTTCAACTTCTTTAAACCATACATCTTCCTGGATGAAACCTTAATCATCTTAAATCGTATACCTCCAACAACCTTTTCTCTCTGCAAAGACGTGTTAAGAATATACATTGTCTAAAAAATCTGATCTGTAAACCCATAATAACTATACATAGTTGAATAGGCAATATAGTAGTTTCCGTTGGGAAACAAGACCGATGGAATAAGAAACTCATTTATCCGGCTTCCTTTAAGGCCAGCTTCAAGAGGCGAGAAAAAATAAACACCTTTCTTTATAGGAATGAGTATTCCTTTTCTGCTGAGCCTGAAAATGGTCTTTTCTCTTATTCTTTTGGGAAAGCTTCAAAAATAATCCAGATTTACTTTTTAGCTATATGGGTGTAATAAGCAGGAAAGACTTTAAGTAAAGAATACTGAATATAGAAATTGTTCATAAAGTTATCCCAGACAAGATTGGTAAAATAATTCTCAATCATAAGCGCTGGAAATATAATATCCATACCCACAACCCAGTGAGAATTAACTTCAGGTAAACCATCCTCTCCAATTCTCCCGGCATCTAAAGACTCAATTAACAAACCTGACCGATCGATAATTTTTTTATGAACTTTGACAAAAAACCTGAATGCCGGGTTGTGTAAAAGTGGTAGTTCTTCAAAAAACGGCAAACATCCTATAACAGCATAAGGAGCGACTGGCTTTATACCATTTTTGTCGTTGTCTATCCTTTCCCATTCGTCTATTGCTCCACTCAATCCTCCACCAATTCTTCCTCTATATTCCATCTGCTGTGAATTGGGAGAGATTCGTGACCAGCAGGCACTTAATCCCCAGATATCTTCTGGATACCCATTTTGTTTACAATATTGAATATCGGCCAGAATAGCCTTTCTGGTATTTTCCCACCAGTCCACGTTGTATATGATATCCTTACCCACCCTTCTGAAATCAACAAACACATGGGCAAACAAATATGTAAACAAACTGCCATACCAGGAATATACATATCTCAGCCCATTGTAATCCCCTATCTTAACCTGAATATTCCTCAACACATCCCGAATATCCACCCCATACTGAGAATTAGGTGAACCCTGCGCAAGAATTGCAATCAGTAAAATCTCATCGGTATAAAAATCCCAGTAACCGAAAAACTTTCCTCTCCAGGCCATATGAAAATATCCCCGATTACTGTCAAAAAAAGCCCGCCAGTTGATTTGAGAATAGAATTTCTTTACCTGATTTCTCACCTCAGGGTAACCATGAGAATTCAAATACTCAGCAATTGTAATCATTCCTGCAAGAAGTAAGGCAGTATCTATGGTAGAAACCTCCACTCCTGGCTTGTGTTCCAAGGATTCTGTGAAATCATTGTAAATGTAATAGTGATAAAGAAACCCCCTATAGTTCTGGCTGGGATTTTGCTGAAGCGTAATACAGGTCTCCACTGTCTCCAGGGCTAACTCTTCTGCCTTTTCCAAAGAGACCAATTTATTTTCCACAGCCACTGCCAACCCTGCCAGAGCAAATCCGGTAGCAGCTATATCTGCCTCTCTAACATAAGGAGAACTTTTATAAAGCCCTCCGATACGGAAGAAATCCTGATAGCAATAATTGAGTTGCTGATATTCAAACTTACGCAATAAGTTAATCGCCTCTTCCAGATTCTGTGCCCATCCTCTCCATGTTCCTGTTATTATCACCAGCGTTATGAGCATTCTTTTTACTTTCATCAATACATTTATTTCAAAATCTGTGCCAGGATTATAAAAAATGCTTTCTCCCTAACTTATTTAAAATTAAGACATTACCAGAAACTTCTTCTTATTAATATGAAAAGGAGCTAAATTCTGGTAACAATTTTTACTCACACTTTATAAATTAATAATATAAGAATGTAATAATTTTACAATCAAAAAGTTATGAAAAGATAGACAAGTGGAAATTATTGTTTACATAGAAGCTGCAGGAGGCAGGTTCATAAGCCGAGTTCTGTTTTATGTGGCCATTTATCTTGTTCCCGGCTTACACCGGGATTCATGCGGCCTACCCACCCATTGGCCGGGCCAGCCACGGGGTTATTTGGCCTTACCCCGCGCAGAGATTGCCACGTTTCACCCCTGAACCGTAACTGGTTCAGGACTACGTCTCTGTGGCTCTTATCCTTCCCGGATTAGAAGTCCGGGAGTCCCGAAGTTATCGGGATGCGCCTGCCCTCTGGGCTCGGACTTTCCTCCCTTTCCGGCTTTTCCGGAAAAGGCGGCCACTCGACCTGCCTCCTGCAAATTTTAAAATAACGATCTTTTATGCTCTCGAATCGCCCGGGTGGCCAGTTGATCAGCCTCCCGGTTATCTCTTCTGTAAATATAATTATAACTTATTTCTTCAAATTTTGCACTCAGATGTTTAACTATTTCCTGCAAGACCTTGAGTATCCTATCGCGGGTTTTGTATTTCCCTTTCATCTGACTCACAACCAGCTGGCTGTCTGAGTAAATTTCTATATTTCTTAATCCCAATACCCGGGCTTCGTGAAGAGCAAAGATTAAAGAAAGATACTCGGCAATATTATTGGTCGCTTCTCCTACGAACAGAGAAAGTGTATGTAATGTCTTCCCCTGATTATCCTTTATCACTACCCCCACTCCAGCCGGCCCCGGATT
Source organism: Candidatus Omnitrophica bacterium 4484_49 (assembly GCA_002085265.1). GTDB lineage: Bacteria > Omnitrophota > Gorgyraeia > Kaelpiales > Kaelpiaceae > 4484-49. The sequence continues at coordinate 3,056 of NATI01000042.1, forward strand.
ACCACTGGAAGCCCCATCTATAAAAATCTTATGCCTATTCATCCAGATATAATATCCGGGAACAACGCTCACAGGTCACAAGATGGTCTTTACGCTTTATTTCATTTATTATCTGCGGTCTGAGGCTTAAATGACATCCTCCACAAGCATCATTCACAACCGGAACAATTGCCAACCCATCTCTATTCTTTAACAACCTTTCATATATAGATAACAATTGAGTATCCAGATGAGAACAAACCTCTTCTCTTTCTTTTTCCTTATCTTTAATCTGATTTTCTATTTTTGCAATCTCGGATTTAATCCTCGCCTCTTCCTTACTATATTCTGCCTCCAGATGTTTAAAATTATCTCTCTCCTTGTTTAATTCCAGTTCTTTTTTATCAACTTCCTCCATAAGGTCCAGGATATTATCTTCAATTAAAGAATTGTCCGCCTTTTTGCCCTCTATTTCCATAAGTAAAGATTTGTATTCCTTATTGGTTTTGACCTGCATAAGCTGAGATTGCAGTCTCTTAACTTCTTCCTCCCCAGACTTCAACTCCAGTTCTTTCTCCTTAATATTTATTTTTATCCTCTTTATATCTTCCTGAATCACATCCAGTTGTTTCTTTTTCTCCTCCAATCTTAACTTCAACTCCCCCAGTTCTAAAGGCTTTCTCTCTATTTCATTCCGGAGGTCAGCCAGAAAACTATCTATCTCCTGCAACTTGACTAGAATTGGTATCTGTTGCTGGTAATTTACAGCCATTTTCATATCTCAAACAAAAACTGGGCGATGGAGGATTCGAACCTCCGACCTCCACGATGTGAGCGTGGCGCTCTAACCAACTGAGCTAATCGCCCAGTATTTTGTCCTTAGTTACGGGTAACTTGTAACTATTCTGGGCCCGCCAGGACTCGAACCTGGAACCAACTGATTATGAGTCAGCTGCTCTGCCATTGAGCTACGGGCCCCAAAGAAATTACTTCTTCTTCATCCCAGCAGCACCCATCACTGCTATAATAATTCCCAGAATGATATTTCCTCCTTTTACAAGGGCTGCAGAGCCTGAGACAGCAAAAATTATAACCAGAATTCCCAAAATCAATTCCGCCAATGCCTGATTCTTCATTTACTTCACCTCCTTTTTTTTGTTTGTCAATATTTTATTAAAAAAAACTCAGATTTGCAACCAATTAGTTGATTCCTCCGATACGGATATGGTATATTTTCAAAAGAGGGGCGGTATGAAGAAAACAGTTACTGTATGGTTGCTTACACAATTAATAGCATCAGTATCGGCATATTGTATATTGTACCAAACAACATATACCGAAACAGGAACTATTCCTTCAATTAATCTCAATGATACTGCTAATACAAAAAATCCACTGGGGATTATTGAAGCACAGTATTTAGATAGTTTAGGCACAGAAAACTGGAAAAATTATCTCGAGAGTGAAAAATTATTTACAGCCTGGGCAGCAAATGGAACATTTAGCAAGTATCAAAAATTGAAACTTCTAACAACTATAAAAAACTACAAAGACAAAATTCTACCCAGATATAGTCAAGGAGAAAATAACTCTGTGATTGGTTTAAGAAAACTAATAGAGGAAGGAGTTATAGATACACACACTATGGTCATTCTTGACAGCGGAGGGGCTCACAGCGTAGCAATGGCTGTAGAACTTGTAAAGAAAATAAACGCCCAGCCAATTCTGATGTTTGACTGTGAACCTATTTGGCCATTAGGAAGCAACAAACATGCTATTCAGGTATTAGCTACGCTCCTATATTTTTCTGCAGAAGAGGAAATGCTGAAAAACCAAAAACTACTTGATGGTCCTGTGGTATTTGTTCTGGACACCCATAGAGACTCATCACCTTTACCAGGAGAAATAGATAATTCTTATAGAATCAACCCTGAGGATTTACCATCCCCTCAAGAACTAATCAATCATGAAATTAGAAAAGTAGTGATCATAACAGAAGGAAATAGCAAAGACTGGGTATCTTATTCCCAAGTAGTAGATCTTGGAGAGAGAATATTTGAATACAATAAGGCAGGCATAGAAATTCAACGGTTTGGGATAGAACCCTGGCCAAAATCGGAAAATTTCCTATTCCCATTTCCTTGGGGAAGCGCTGGAAAATAAAAAAACCTGGCGGCGTCCTACTCTCCCACCCCGTTTCCAGGAACCTACCAAGAGCGCTGGCAGGCTTAGCTTCCGTGTTCGGAATGGGAACGGGCGTTTCCCTGCCACCATGGCCGATCTGGTAAAAATATAACATACAGGGATAAATGGGAAGTTGAAATTTAACTTTTACACCTTGGATTTCTTTTATTTTCATAGCCTGCTGAAGAGAAATATTAGCAAAATAGAAAATCCCATTTTTACTTCTAAGTTCTCCTCTTGATATAAAGTAAGGTCCATTAAAATAATAACGGACGACATTACTCACTCTACCATTTACTACATACTGAGGAATATTTTTATCCCAATTGTAAACAATTGAAGAGACAAAATCTCGGTAACTTTTAAAGAGCACCACATCCCTCTTCTTCTTTCTATTTTTTACCACCTCTTCCAATAAACAAAAAAGATTTCTTTTATCATAATCCCTTGTAAAATATTCATAATAAACTGGAAGTTTTGAAATATTCCCTATTATGATAATTCCAAAAAGTAAAGAGTAAATTTTCATCTTTGAAGTCGATAAACATATCAAAAACCAGATTGCAAAAGCAGATAGAAGAAAATATCTGTCAACAAAAAAGGAATAATAAACTTTACTCAAAATAGCAATTAAAAGAATTGGTAATGGACCAGCCAAAATTAAATAATCAATTAAAATCTTATGGTGGGGATTCTTCTTATTAATTCTTAAGTAAATAGCTACACAAAGACAACAGAGTAATATTAAAAGATTAAGTTTTGTGGAAGCAATGGTAAGGAGCGTATCCCATAGAATATGAAAGTTAAAATCCGGTATCCACCTATACCCTCCTATAAAGAAGTACTGACTTACAATTTGATATATAACTGGGAACGAAATAATAGCTGCCCACAGAAATACTCTTATAATATGCTTAAAATCTGAATACATAAGATTTCTTCTATGAATGATGATAGTTATTATCTGTGCAAAGTAAATATAGATAAAGGAATAATGAGTGTAAAGTCCACCTGTTAATACCAAGAAATAACATAAAAAGAAAATTTTTTTATTATAACCAGTCTGACGATTAAGTAGTTTGAGAAACAGATAGGTAGAAAGAATTGCAAAAAATAACACAACCGCATACGGTGTTACATCACGAGAATATTTGATGAAAAACGGAGATGTGCTGAGGAAAGAGAGGAAAAATAAAGTAAATCTTTTATCAAAAAAATTTAATCCAAGAATACCGATCAAAATCAATCCCAATATGCTAAATGTCAGAGGGAAAAGGCGTAACGCAAATTCTGATTTACCAAAAAATTTAATCCAAAAATGGAGCAGAAAGGGCATTAAAGGAGGATTTGTATCGTAAATTAAATAATTAAGATAGGCCTTTAAATTCTGGGATTGTATAAACCTATACCCTTCATCTAACCATATACATCCGGAATTTATAAGAAAAAGCCTCAGGGAAATAGCAATTAAAAGGATAAGAAAAATCATCCCTCTAAAGCACAATTTTTTTCTCATTTTCAAAATAAAAAAACCTGGCGGCGTCCTACTCTCCCACCCCGTTTCCAGGGCAGTACCATCGGCGCTGGCAGGCTTAGCTTCCGTGTTCGGAATGGGAACGGGCGTTTCCCTGCCGCCATGGCCGCCAGGAAGATCAACTTCAGTAAACTAGTTTGCTGGTTGGCTAGTTGGTTAGCTAACAAATATATATAATTATAATACCAGCAAACTAACCAACTACCCACCTAACAAACCAGCAAACTAACAAACTACTAAAAGGAATATAAAGTTTGGTGGTCAAGTCGTTCGGCACCTTAGTACCCCTCGGCTAAACTCCTCACGGAGCTTACACCTGGGGCCTATCAACCTCGTAGTCTCCGAGGTGCCTTATCCTCCCGACGAAAGTCGGGAGAGGGATACCTAATCTTGGGGTGGGCTTCGCGCTTAGATGCCTTCAGCGCTTATCCCTTCCGGACATGGCTACCCGGCGTGTGCTCCTGACGGAACAACCGGCACACCAGAGGTCCGTCCATCCCGGTCCTCTCGTACTAGGGACAGCTCCCCTCAGGTATCCTGCGCCCGCAGCAGATAGGGACCGAACTGTCTCGCGACGTTCTAAACCCAGCTCACGTACCCCTTTAACCGGCGAACAGCCGGACCCTTGGGACCTTCTCCAGCCCCAGGATGGGATGAGCCGACATCGAGGTGCCAAACCGGGCCGT
>NATI01000043.1 GCA_002085265.1 Candidatus Omnitrophica bacterium 4484_49
TGTTTGGGATCATCTTATTTCTTAATATACTTTTCTATCTCCGTAAGGATTTTAAAAATAAATTTGTATTTTTTTTATGGGAGGTAATCCCTCTAATTGCGTTTTCGTTTTTATTTCAGGTGAAACAGCTCCGATTTGTAATGCCTGTAGTTCCGGCAATGGTGATATGTGCAGGTAGTATATTTGCTCACGGGAGGCGGTGGAAGTATATGGGGTGGAGTATAATAATGGGAGTGTTATTCATTCAACTTGTCCATCCCCCTTTTATAATTAGACAGCCTTTTAATCAGTTGTTTTCTCAAAAAATTAATATACGTCAATGGAAATCTGGGGCTCTTAATAAAAAAATAGTTCAGGCATGTGTAAATAGCCTGGAGAAAGAACTTTCTCCAGGAAGGTATAAAGTTATTATATTTAAATATCTTCCACTTCCTGATGGTCCCGTGGCATTTCAATTTTGGATAGAGTTATTAGGATATAAAAAAGGTTATTACTTTTACACCCATGATTTCGTTGATCAGGCTTACTCAGTGTATTATTGGCTTAAAGATAGAACTGAAGATGACAAATTTCTTTTTGTATTCTTGGATAAAGGATATGTCCGTTTTGAAGAATTTTTTACCCGAGATATAATCTTAAGTAGGATGCAGGGATTGGTCCCCTGGATTCAGGAATATGAAAATAACGATGCATTTCTGGAGATGATAGAAGTATTATTGCCGAACATTAAGAAAAATTTAAAATATATAAGTGAATTTCAGTATTTGGACTATAAAGGAGAGGTCTACAGATTGTGAAGAAAGCAATTTTTACATCTCTTAGAGAAGCTCCTTCTCAACATGTGCTTTTAGTGATGGTCCATCCCTGGTATCCACTTTTGCCTCCATTGGGTCTGGCTTATGTTTCCCGATTTATAAGAAGTAAAGGGTATAATGTTTTGCTTTTAGATTTTAATGCTAAGTTATATAACAATTGCGATCCTGAAAGAAAAAAATTCTGGGATATAAGTACTATAAGCAGAATTCCTTACCCTCAATTGGTGGAAATTTTTAAGGAAAAGTTTCCTGAAGAGATAGAAACCCTTATCTCTCTTTTAGCAGAACGTCCAGAACCTATCATTGGCTTTTCCACCAATTATCTGAATGTTAAGGTTGCTTCTTATATCGCTAGGATGATTAAAGAGAGAAATTCAGATAAACTTATAGTGTTTGGAGGACCAGGGTGTTTCTGGGAACACGATAGAAAAAGTGTAATTCCCGGTAGTGTAGACTTTTTTGTTATAGGTGAAGGTGAGAAACCATTTGCCGAGTTAGTGGATAATTTTTATAAAGGGAGAAGTCTGGAGGGAATTATTGGCATAATTTCCAGTAGCGAGGATAAACAGGGAAGGAGTAGTCCTATAATGAATCTTGACGAAATTCCATTCCCAGATTTTAGAGAGTTTGACCTCAAAGATTACGGTTGTGGAGAAGCAAGGGCTTTACCCCTTCTGACCAGTAGAGGCTGCATTTCTAAATGTAGTTTCTGTGTGGACCATATGATGTGTAATCCTTTCCGGATGCGGAGCCCTGAGCATGTGGTGGCTGAAATAGAACATCATATGAAGGAGTACAACATTCGGAATTTCTCATTTAACGATTTACTTTGCAATGGGGATTTAAAGAAACTGGAGAGGATATGTGATTTGATAATAGAAAAAAAATTAGATATTAAGTGGGGAAGTTATGCTGTAGCCAGAGGAGATATGAGTTTGGAATTGCTCCAGAAGATGAAGCAAGCAGGATGCACTACCATCTGTTATGGAATTGAAAGCGGGTCGAATAGAGTTTTAAAAATGATTATGGGTTGTATTTTCCTAAATCACCTCATGCTTTCAAGTTTATTTCCCTTAAAAAATTAATTCCGGGATATTATAAGATATTCGGTCAAATGACTCCGGTTGAGAGACTTCAGGGTGTTGATATATCAGAATTTACAGATAGATATGGTAATACCAAAAATGTGCGTATAAAAAGATTGGTCAAGACTTTAGATTTTGTGAATAAATTAGGGTTATTTAAAGAGGATCCAATTATAAATGTGTATATTACAAAGAGTAAAAAAGTCTCCAGAATCATTGACAGGGTTCAGAAAAGGTGGACTATAGAAAATGGTGATTTGTGCTTGAAGTGTGACTATAAGGGATTGGCAAAGCTATATTACCATCGACAGTTAATAAGTAAAAATCAAGGGTTAAATATCGCCTTTTTTGCTAATGGTGAGTGGTGCGATTCTTCTCATAGCGAGTGGAAAATCAGAAAAGTAAGGAAGAACATTTTAGAAATTATAGTGCCTATAAAGAAATTAAATATATACCAGCGCTGGAAACTCATTCTTAAGCCCAATATGTTAAGGTGGAAAGTATATACTTGGTTTGATCCCAAAAAGATTGTTGAAGAGATGAAAATGGGAGTGTTGTTTATTCCTGAGGTATATAAATTCTGGAGAGCAGAAAAAATTGGGGGGGAACTTTCCGATCCCGAAGAAAAGTGGAAGAGTATTATATTATCTCAAAAAGAATTGACAATATTACCGCAATTAGATTATGCAGAAATATATCCGGAGTTAAATTTTAATATCTGGGACCATTCTTTTCCTGATTGGAAGTTACGCCTGGAGACTTCTAGTCGCAGCTATGATTTTAGGTATGTCAATATTTGGACAAAACTATCTTATGATGTACTCCAAAATTATGGTCATCGAATTTATACCGAGTTAGATTTAGGTATCTTTCCTTTTGAGAAAGACCATATTATTCAAATTCAAAAACGGGACGAATCTCGATTGAGAAAAATATATCCTTCCGACTGGGACTCTGAAGATTTGAATATAGAAGTTTTGAGTTTAAGTAGAAGGAAGGCAGAGATTTTTATAAATGAGAGAAAAATAAGGTTGTTTTATAACAATAAAGAATTAACTGAATCGCTGGGGGTTAATTTTGTTTTTGTACACAATAGAAATATATATGAGGATTCAAATGCTACAGAGTGGAGAATATTACGCACAGGAGAAAAAAATGCTGTTATAGAAGCCAACTGGTCTGATTTACCTGTAAGTCTGAAATGGGAGCTGAAATTGGTGAGAGAGGGATTTTTAGTTGCAATTGTGTTTAATCTTCCTCCTCGTTTTCCCATTCAGGAGATGAAATGGGGCATTTTACTGAACTCCTGTTACCGATATTGGGAGGCGGGAGACATTAGAGGGTATTTACCTTTTCCTGAAGAGAATAAGTGGATAGAGATTCCTGTTAAATCTCGGAATAATTGTAATCTTGTATTGTATCCTGAAAATGAAAGGTTCCCTGTTATTCAGATTCAAGAACCACAGCGGAGCAAGTTGCAGTTAGAAGTCTCTGCTTCCAAACAAGTTACAGGAGTTTTCTTTCGCTGCGTTCCAAGGACCGGCAGTGCTAGTATATTGCGAGAAAGAGTGAGGATAAAATTAAGGAGCTCTGAGAATAAAAATTAATTTTTGGGAGTCATTTCCGGAGAACAAGTCGAATGTCAGAAATTTCATTATTGTGGTTTTTATCTTTGTCCTTTTTTTGATATTTTATATTTACCATCTTGATTATAATTTTTATAACTATGATGAGGGAACAAATCTTTACGCCAGCTGGGAACTGAGTCAGGGCAAACTTCCTTATCGAGATTTCTTCTTTGTGTATTTTCCTTCAATTCATATAGCAATGGGATATCTATTTAATAAATTTGGTGTTTCTATATTTTTAGCCCGGATTTTATCTGTTATTTTCGCCTTTTTTACTGCTTTCTGGGTATTTTATTTCAGTGTTGAATTCAGTAAAAAGTTCTTCCCCGCTCTATTTTCCTTTTCTCTGTTTTTATTAAACACCTATACTTTGATATTTGCTCGAGGGTTTCTTCCCCTTTTTTTCTGGGTATTTTTGGCACTGACTTCGGTTTATTTTGTATATAAGTTTTTGGCCAGAGAAAAAAAATGGACCATATTTACTGCTGGAGTACTTCTGGGTATGAGTGCGTATATAAAACTTTTAGCGATGGCGTTTTTTATATCCATCGTTCTGATTTTGTCTTTGAAACGCAAGTTTAAGGCTATAATATACTTTTTATCAGGATTTGCTTTGACTTTTATCTTTCCTGTCATCTATCTTTTTATCAAATTCTATCCTCAGATATGGGAGATGGCTTTTAAGTTCCATTTTTTGCAGAGAGAACATTATCTTTTTATTATTCTGGAAGATTTATTCAGACATAATTTTTATCTTTTTATTTTAGGATTACCTTTTATTCTGGGATACAGATGGAGTAAAAATCCATTGGATGACTTGTTGTTTTTTTTAGTTATGGTGTTATTTATGTTCCCAGCAATCTCCGGGAAGTTTATCTGGTTCCAGTATTTTTACCCCTTAATCCCCATTTTTTCTATTATTTGTTCTCGTTCCATATCCAGGATAAATAAATTTAATTTATATTCCATATTGATTTGTCTTTTTGCTATTCTGGCTTGCGGATATTATTTCAGAAAAGATATCAGATATTTCCAGAGATGGAAAAGATATGATATTGCCACAATAAATTTAGTAGAATTTATAAAAAATCATACAACTCCTGAAGATTATATTCTGTGTGAATATCTTTATATAAATATTCTCTCCGGAAGGGAGAACCCTCCGGAACTTGCCGATATCAGTCACACCAGAATAATTTCTCAGAGAATTACTCCTGAGTATATTATAGATGTTTGCGAAAAATATAATGTTAAAGTTATTATCTATCGGGTGAGGTCCGTGCCTTTTAGATTGGATTTAATAGCGATCCAGCCTGAATTTAGAAATTATTTAAATAAAAGATTTCATCTGGTAGGGGATTGGAGGAGGAATTACGATGTGTTGAGGGTTTTTATCAGAAAAAGGTAAAGTTGAATTCCGTTTTTTTTTATGTTATTTATATGGATAACCCTGCGCCTGTGGCTCAACTTGGATAGAGCGGCTGGCTACGGACCAGCAGGTTGGGGGTTCGAGTCCCTCCAGGCGCGCTATATTGGCATATAGCTAATGGCATAGGGTTAGAGCCGATGTAATTGTTAGATATTAATTAAAGATGAACGATGAATTTTTTATGACAGAGGCTTTAAAAGAAGCACAAAGAGCTTATGAAGAGGAAGAGGTCCCGGTAGGAGCTGTTATAACTCATGGCAGTAAGATAATAGCCAGGGCACATAATCAGGTGAGAAGGTTGAAAGACCCTACAGCTCATGCAGAAATGATTGCCATTACCCAGGCCGGAGATTATCTGGGATATGAGAGGTTGAATGGATGTAGAATGTATGTTACAATTGAACCCTGTATAATGTGCGCCGGGGCGATAATTTTGTCCCGGATCGACAGCCTCATATATGGAGCAGCAGATAATAATTTGGGAGCGTTTGGTTCAGCACTTGATATAAGAAAGAGTTTCCCAATCTCGCTTGAGGTAAAATCAGGAGTTTTACGGCAGGAATGCCGAGATTTAATACAGAATTTTTTCAAACAGAAACGGATTTCTATTACTTTTAAACCGGATACATACAGGGACTGAAAAACTGATGATTTACTGCGGAGAGGTGGCTGAGTGGCCGAAAGCAGCCGCCTGCTAAGCGGTTGACCTGAGAGATCGGGTCCCCGGGTTCAAATCCCGGCCTCTCCGCCATATTAGCAATACGGCTTATGGCAGATAGTAAATGGAAATGTTAATGTTGGAAAAAATAAAAATTCATTTTAGGTGATAATTGTGTACTTTTATTTCGCTTATTGGGGATCAATTACTAATAAAATTTGATAAATGTCTTATTTAGTTATCGCCCGTAAATGGAGACCGCAGAGATTTGAAGATATAGTAGGACAGGAGCATATTACAACAGTTCTTGAGAATGCAATTAAACTGGATAGAATATCACATGCCTATTTGTTCACAGGTCCTCGTGGTGTAGGTAAGACCACTACTGCCAGAGTGTTTTCTAAAGCTCTTAACTGTATTCAGGGTCCTACTCCTATTCCTTGTCTTGAATGTAATAATTGTGTCGAGATTGCAAAAGGCAGTAGTCTGGATGTGCTGGAGATAGATGGAGCATCAAATAGAGGTATAGAGCAGGTTAGAGATTTAAGGGAGAATGCCAAGCTTAAGCCGGTAAATTCCAGATTCAAGATATACATAATTGATGAAGTCCATATGCTTACCGAACCCGCATTTAACGCCTTGCTTAAAACTCTGGAGGAACCTCCTGAGCACGTAAAATTTATATTTGCCACCACTCAGCCTAATAAAATTCCCCTTACTATTCTTTCCAGGTGCCAGAGGTTTGATTTTCGTCCCCTGTCTATAAAGTTAATTAAACAGAAGTTGATTCAGATTTTGGAGGAAGAAGGAATTACTTATGAGGAAGATGCTATTACTAAGATAGCGCTGGCAGCAGATGGGAGCCTTAGAGATGCGGAGTCGATCCTTGATCAGGTGATCTGTCTTGCTCGTGATGGCAGAATAGATTCTAAAATTGTGGAAGGTCTTTTGAGAAGCATAGAGAAAGAAGTTATAAGAGAATTAACTCAGGCGTTGATAAATGGAGATGAGAGGGAATCTTTAAAAATCTTGGACAGATTGATTTCAGAAGGAAAAGACATAATACAAATTGCGGAAGCTATAATTCTGTATTTCCGTCATTTACTCCTGGTCAAGATATTACATAAGGAAGAACTCAAAAATATATTGCCAGTGGCAGAGATTGAAATATTGGAACATCAGGCGAAACAGATAAGTAAGGAGGAGATCCTATTTATTATGGAAATTATCATGGAGGTAATATCCAGATTGAGATATAGTTTCTTCCCCAGGGTTTTGCTGGAGGTGGGTTTTATAAAAATTTGTAATCGTGCCCGATATCAGCTTATCACACACGTGGAAGAGAATTGTGCGGAGAAAAGAACGAAGTATACGCCTGATAACAAGGATGACATAGATGGAGAAAAACATAATCGGGAAAATCCGGATATAAGAGAGGAAAGAACTCCATTTAGAAAAGATAATCTTTCTCTGGAGGAGGTAAGGAAAGTCTGGCCTGAGATAATTGAGATTCTAAAAGAGAAGAAAATGTCATTGGCTTCCTGCCTTATGAATTCTGAGGTGGATAAATTGGAAAATAATTTATTGACTGTCAGGATTAATTCCCAATCCAGTTTCCCTACCGAGTTTCTTAAGGAAAGAGAAAATAAAATGCTTGTGGAAGAATTGTTAAATCAAAAGTTAAATGTCCGATTAGCAGTGACGTGCATTAAAGGAAATAATGATAGGGGTGAGATGAGTAAGAAAAGAGAAATTTTTAAGAATCCGAAACTTAAAAAGATATCCACTATCCTCAACGCAAAGATATTAAAAGTTGTTGAAGAAGATGAATCTCGAGATTCTGGACAAACTGATAGAAAAGTTCAGTAAGTTTCCCGGCGTTGGAAAGAGAACCGCTGAGAGGTTCGCTTTTTATATTCTGGAGTTAAACTCTCAGGAAGTCTCGGAGTTCGTCTCTCTTATTCAGGAGATAAAGAACAAAGTAAGAAATTGCAAGATATGTAACAACCTGACTCAGGATGAGATTTGCTCCATTTGTAAGGATCCCAGGAGGGATTCTACTCTTTTATGTGTAGTAGAGGAACCCAGAGATATTTTAGCCATAGAGAGGACATCAGTTTATAACGGTAAATATTTTGTCCTTTTGGGAGCACTGGCCCCTTTGGAGGGAATAGGAATAAATGATACCAAGATAGGAGAACTGGTGGAGTACGTAAAAAATCATCCGGAGATAAAAGAAATAATAATTTCCACTGATGCTGATATGGAGGGTGAAACTACAGCAAACTATATCTTTAAACTTTTGAAACCTCTGGGAAGAAGAATAACCAGAATAGGAGTGGGGATTCCTTTGGGAGCAGATTTGGAATTTGTTGATAAGAATACTTTGGAGAAAGCCTTAAAATTCCGAAAAGAGCTCTCCTGAAGTTCCAAAAGTTCCACCGTTTGAGTTAACTTCAGTTACATTTATTTCTGTTCCATATTTATATTTTTTTATAACACATTGATAGTCAGAATGTTATCATTTACATCCGCAGGTTCACTTTCTGGCATAAAATTTGATTACATAAAATCAAAGAAAGGAGGTGAAGAAGATGAAGGTGAAATTCTACAAGATCGATAGGAAAAGATTGGGAACAGAGGATGTGGTGGTAATCTACACTAAAGGAGCATTCTCAGGAACTATGGAAATTAAAAATGGAGAACTTTTTTATCACGGTAAGAAAGACGATGAACTATTGGACATTTTGTTTCGTCCTTACCACATGATATTGCCCGCGAATGGGAGGAGAAAAAGTGCCCGAGAGAAGTTGTTACTTCCCGGAACTCCCCAGCATCTGGAGGCGATCAGAAGAACCTGTTGGAGCCATGGATATATTGCGGAGGTAGAGGAGGGTTAAGATGCACAGTATTATATTTGCGCGCCAGGGTTCTGATATCAGGAGATTTAGAGAAGTGCGCGTTACGGAGAAGGTAAGACGGGATGGGGTATCAGTGTACTCCAGGAGGAGAAGTTACTATAAGTTGCTCCTGGACGAGATAAAAATTCCTGTAAATGAGTTAAAAATAAAACCAGAATTGTATATTTATAAAAACATCCAGGGCAAAAGGAAGTTCTTAAGATGGAAGATGGCAGGAATTGTTAAGATTCCCAAAAGCAGAAATAGAAGTTGCCTGTTGGCCTATGAACATTCCTTCTGGATTTTAATTACAGAGAACGATTGACATTTTAACTCTCTGTCTAAATTCCCCATATTTGATTTGACCAGGGAGTGATGTTTTGTCTATAATATGCCTTACATACTGTAAAGATTATGAATACCA
>NATI01000044.1 GCA_002085265.1 Candidatus Omnitrophica bacterium 4484_49
CAAAATATATTATGATAAATTATAATTAATTATGATTAAAAATAGGTAGCTGTCCCTAATTTCATAAGGCGAGGATGGGGAGGGAGTTGGAATTGGCAAAAGAGATAGCCTGGTGAATATCAAAGAATAAGGTTTTTTCAGCCTCGATTGCTAAAACAGATGCTTGATGTTTTACAAGCAGTTTCACAGTGTTTAAGCCCACTACCGGAAGTTCGAATCTCAAATCCTGGTGAGGACGGGCTACCTTAACAACTACAAATCCCCCAGCAGTCAGGTCCCCCGCCCTTTTTATAGTCTCATCTGTACCCTCTATACCCTCCAAGGCTATTACCACTTTATCTTTAACCACCACTGTAAGACCAATATCAAAACTTGCCAGAGTTTTGGCTACTTTCCACCCAAATAAAATATCCTCCCACTGGGATTTGGTAGGGCTAAGTTTGGTTAAAGCCCCTCTTTTAGGAATATACTCGTCCAGAAATGTCCTGGCATCCAGTAAAGATAAGCCGTTTCTCTCCAGTTCCTTAGCAAATACCTGTAGAAGATTCATATCAGATTTATCTGACAGGCCTTGGAAAAGTTTTGCAGTCAGAGGGTCAAGCTTCAACTTCTTAAATAAATCCGCCTTTCTCACATTTCCAGCCATTATCAATTCTTTAATACCATTTTCTCTAAAAAATTCTATCAACTTCTGTAAGTTCCCCATATTTATCCAGCATACTTTATGTGTATATTTTTCTATTTCCGGTAAGGTCAGGCCTTCAATCCCAACTGCGTAAATCTGGTATCCCCTGGCTTTTGCCCCCTGAGCAACAAGGACAGGATAAATTGTGCCTCCTGCAATTATCCCTAACTTATCACGGCTACTCACAGACATATCCCTCTGGAGGAGGTGTGAACAAAGTGGACGAGATATTCAATCTCGGGTGTAAATTTCAATTCAACCCTGAGAAGCTCCAGCCCCTTATGTAAGGGATGATTGGAGAAAAAAAGAATCTTAAAGGCTTTCTTGAGGGAATTTATTACATCAGGAGAGAAACCTGCTCTCTGCAATCCTATGGAGTTTAAACCTTTAATACTTACAGGATGGCCATCCACAGTGGAGAATGGAGGAACATCTTGAACAACTTTGGAACACCCTCCTATTATCGCCAGTTTCCCAACTCGCACAAATTGATGAATGCCGGTAAGCCCTCCTATTATAACCTTATCTTCAATTTTCACATGTCCTGCAAGAGTGCCGGCATTGGCTATTATTACACCATTGCCTATCTCACAATCATGGGCTATATGAGCATAAGCCATTATAAGATTGTTATTTCCAATCTTTGTAACCCCGCTCTGTGCTGTCCCTGGATTAATAGTTACAAATTCCCTTATAATGTTATTGTCACCAATTTCCACTCTGGTTTTTTCACCTTTATATTTCAGGTCCTGAGGAGGGCTTCCAATTACAGTATGGGAAAAAATTCTGGTGTTTTTTCCGATATTGGTATTCCCTACTATGCGACAGAAAGGACCTATTTCACAACCGGAATCAATTTCAACATTGTCTTCAATTACAGTATAATGACCAATTACAACATCATCAGCAATTTTGGCTTTTTTACTTACTATTGCGGTGGGATGGATCATTTTATTATCTTTCTACGAGGGCAAACAGAAGAACCGCCTCTGCCACAACTTTCCCTTCTACAAGCGCCCTGCCTATCACTTCCCCGGTCTTAGTCCTCAGCTTTCCTGCCTGGACCTCAAGACGCAATTGGTCTCCCGGTAATACCGGTTTGCGAAATCTAACTCTGTCTATACCCATAAAGAAAGCAAGTTTCCCCCGATGTTCTTTCTTGCTCAAAAGCAATATACCAGCAACCTGAGCCATGGCTTCCAGAATCAATACTCCAGGCATCACCGGTCTGCCCGGAAAATGCCCTTTGAAGAAATAATCATTTATGGTCACATTCTTTATGCCCACTGCTCGTTTGCCCTGTTCAAATTCCGTAATCCTGTCCACCAGCAAAAATGGAGGGCGATGAGGAAGGATTTTTTCTATATCCTGACTTTCCAGAGGGAGATTGAACTCCTCAATTCTCCCCATCTGAATTCCTGCCTGCAGGAACCTCGACCTCTGCTGTTCTATTCTCCGCAGGAGTCTTATATTCAAAGGATGTCCGCTTTTTATGGCAATTATATTCGCCTGCAATGCACAACCCAGAAGATAGAGGTCACCAATTAAATCCAGAACCTTATGTCGGGCAGGTTCGTCCTGAAAACGAAATGTATTCTTTATAACCCCGGTTTTTCCCACAACAACAGTGTTGGAGTAATCTGCACCCTTACCCAGACCCATCTGCCTCAGGGGCTCCACTTCTTCCTCCAGACAGAATGTCCTGCTGGGAGCGATTTCCTTTATGAAAATATCTCTCTCCACGCTACACCTCACATACTGAGCCTGAAGCTGAGGATGAAGATAATTCAGAAGATAAGATATTTTAAGTTCATTGGAAGGGAGAGCAGTGAGGGAAGCATCTCCATCTTCTACCCAGATTGGCTCCTTTAACTGGTATATCTTGCGAAGAGCAGGCTGTTCTATTATCCCTGCCGATTGCAGGATTTCTATAAATGGGGTAGCGCTTCCGTCAAGTCCTGGAACCTCAAGACCATCTATTTCTACCAGAACATTATCAATTTTTAAAGCAGCAAAGGAAGCCATAAGATGTTCTATGGTATGAACCTCCACTCCGTTTATCCCGATAGAGGTCCGTCTCAAACTTCTGGTGAGGTCTATCACATATGATATATGACCAGGAATAGGTGGGGATTTTTCAACATCTACCCTTTTAAATACAATCCCATGATTGACACCAGCAGGCTTAATGACCACTGTTACCTTCTGATTGGTATGAAGGCCAACCCCAGAAATTGACACCGATTTACCAATGGTATGTTGATGTTCCATCAGATGGCTCTTGACCTTAAAGTTTTAAGCTCCTCCTCCAGTTCCTTTATCTTCCTCTGCATCTCTTTAACGCATTTATATAAATTAGGAAGTCGCTGAACACAGGCATTTATTCTCTTAGCCACCTGATGAGGTTTAGCAGGGTAACCGGAAACTGTCTCACCAGATGGAACCGACTTTGTAACTCCAGCCTGAGCCGCTACCACTGCATTATCTCCAATAGAGATATGCCCCACCACTCCTGACTGTCCGGCAAGGATAACTCCTTTCCCAATTACTGTACTTCCAGAAATTCCTGATTGAGCAACCACAATGCTGTTTTCTCCGATCTCCACGTTATGAGCAATCTGCACGAGGTTGTCTATCTTAGTCCCTTTTTTAATGTGGGTCTTTCCAAATCGAGCACGGTCAATTGTAACATTAGCACCAATCTCAACATCATCCTCTATATACACAGTGCCAATTTGAGGAATTTTATAATGGACACCCCTTACAGTGGCATAACCAAAACCGTCACTTCCGATAACTGTACCGGAATGTATTATCACCCTGTTGCCGATAGTAACTCTTTCTCTTATAGTTACATGGGGATGGATAAGGCAATCCTTACCCAGTCTACTGTGATGACCTATATACACCCCAGCATGAAGCACAGTGTTGTCTCCAATCTCGACGCCATCACAGAGAACGACATAGGGCTGAACACTTACATTCTTCCCCAGTTTAACATTTTTCCCGATAATCGCCGTGGAATGAATACCGGGTTCTATCTTGGACTCATCAGGGGCAAAATAAGAAACAAGTTTAGAAAAAGCCAGAGAGGGATTTTCTGTCCGAATCAGAGGCTTGTGCGCCTCTTTTACATCCTTAGAGGTAATAATAGCTGAGGCTTTAGTGGCTTTTATCAAAGAGAGATATTTGGGATTGGCGACAAAAGTAATGTCTCCCTTACAGGCCTCTTTTATTCCGGAAATACCGGTGATCATTACACTGGGATCACCGACAACTTCACCATCTATAAGTTTGGCTATCTGAGCAAGGGTAAGATTTATCCGGGGACGAAACCCATTCTCGTCAAAATTGGATTCAAATTTCACTTCCTTTTCTTCTCCTTTTTATATTTATTATTGAGATAGTTTATGACCTCATCGGTAATATCCAGTTTATCCTGTTTATACAAAAGAGCCTTACTATTAAAAATTATAGTATATCCTTTGGATTTTGCATATTCCTGAATTCCCTGGTCAATTTCATCCAGAATTTCTCTAATTATGGTATCTCGTTTTTTCATCAAATCTGCTCTCGCCTGACGATCGAACTGGCGAAGTTCATTCATTTTCTTATCCAGCTCCTTTTTTTTCTTTTCTTTTTCCTTATCATTGAGTAAATCCATCTCTCCCTTGAGCTTATCTATCTCTTTAAGACGGGTATCGATCTCTGCCTGCTTCTGCTTACCCTCGGCTGTTAATTTTTCCTCTTCGTCTTTGGTCTTCTGATACTCGTTAAATACCTTTTCCAAGTTTATACAGGCATATTTATCCGCCGACCATACACTACCCGCTACAAAAATCATCCCCACTATCAGAAAAATCAGCTTTTTCATCATAATCCTCCTTTAAAATCTGTGACCCATACTGAAATGAACTTTACCACTGGATGGAACTCCCTCTCCTTTATTTAAAGGATAGCCATAGTCCAGTTGGATAGGACCAAGCCGGGTTTTGAGTCTGACTCCTATCCCCACGCTGGACTTATAGCCACCAGAACCAAAATCACTCTTATCTTCCCACACATTACCAACATCATAGAAAAATGCCCCTTTTATATTTTCATATAGCGGAAAGGTCAACTCCACATTTCCTACCAGCATTGCCTCTCCCCCGATGGGGTCTTTGGAAACCGAATCTTTAGGCCCCACAGAACGTTCATCATATCCCCTGATGGTATAGGCACCTCCAGCAAAGAACCTTTCATAAACAGGCACCCTATCTGTATCGCCATACGTATCTATTATACCAGATTGTAAACGGAGATTTAATACCCAATTGTTCCAGACGGGATAATAGAAACCGAAATTATCAGTATACCGGATAAGGTCAACATCGCCCCCTATAAATCCTCCCAGATTTTCAATACCCAGACTCATATAATACCCTTTGGTGGGATTGAATGCACTATCTCTGGTATCCCGAATGAAATTTAACCTTATACCGTGAAGATTTTTCTCCCCTTCTTCGGCTTTCAACTCTGAAGAGACATCATCAGCAACATCAGAAATCTCAACCTTATCAAATCTGGTCCTCAAATATACACTATTATATTCTGAAATCTCCTTACCAAATCTCAACGAGAACCCTCGACGTTTCTCGTCCCAGGCATACCCCACATCTCTTTCCCTCTCTCTGGTATGCTGATAAAGGTCAAGCCCAAATAAATAGGGATAACCAAAAAGCCAGGGTTCTGTAAAGCTGAGTTCATAATCATTTCTGGTAGTACCCATTTCTGCCCGCAGTGATATTCTCTGTCCTCCTCCCGTAAATGTGGGAGGATTGGTGAGGTCAAAATTCCTCTGAGATAATTCCACTAATCCTATGAATTCATCAACTGAGCTATATCCCGCCCCAATACTGAACTCCCCGGTCTTCGCTTCCTTCACCCTTACCACCAGGTCTTCTTTGTTTTTCTCTTCAGTGGGCTGAACTTCAAAGTCTATCTCTCCAAAATATCCCAGATTATCCAGTCTTTGACGAGACCTATCTACCTTATACCATTCAAATTTATCCCCGGGGTGAATCCTCAACTCTCTGCGGATTACAACATCTTTGGTTTTAACATTACCTTTAATATCAATTTTGTTTACATAGTGAATATCATTCTCCGCCAGTTTATACTTAATGTCCACAAGCCCGGTTTCAGGATTTACCGAGGGAATTGCCTCAATGTGAGCCTTTATATAACCACGATCAGCATAGAACTTCCTCAAGGAATCAACATCTTCATTAAGACCGTAGTAACTGAAGACACCATTTTTCTTCAATTTTAACACCTTAACCAGCTCTTCTGTGGGGAATGCCTTATTCCCCTCTATGGTGATATCTCCTACTCGATACTGTTTACCCTCATCAATTTTAATCACAATAATCATATTTCCCCGGGCATCATATTGTTTATCATAATCAACCTTAACATCAAGGTAACCATTACGTTTGTAAAAATCTTCTATTTTCTCGACGTCCTCTTTAAGCACCTCGTGTTTATATACCCCCATCCAGAAAAACCAGTTTCTGGCTTTGGTCTTCATAAATTTTAAAATCCGCTTCTTCTTAAAAGCCCTGACTCCCTGTATTTCTATCCTGGAGATTTTTATTCTTCCTCCTTCATTTATAATTATCCTTACCTTTGCACGATTGGTCTCTTCATCGATATCCAGTTTATAATCCACAACCACCTGAGCATATCCTTTTTCTAGATATCTTCTGCGTATTTCCTCAAGGTCGGTTTTCAATTGCCACTTATCCAGAAATTGTCCCGACTTGGTCTGAATCCATTTAGCAATCTTCTCGGCCCGAAAAACCCGATTCCCTTCAAATGTGACCTCCTCCACATAAGGAGCCTCCTGGACATCGAAAATCACAACCACACCTTCTGGCTCCTCCTCCACATTAACTGCCACATCTGTAAAAAACCCTGTGGCGTAAAGCCTCTTTATATCCTCATCTATCAACTGCTGGGAGAAAACCTGCCCCGGTCTGATCTTGACCTTGGCTATAATAGAGGCCGAACTTACATTTTTATTCCCCACAACCTTTACATCCAGTACCGTTTTCTTCTGAACCTGGGGGTTTTCCTGGGCATTTCCGGATAACATTAAAGATAACAGGATTAGAAAAAATAAAGAAAATTTTACTTTCAAGCTAAATTTTCCTCCATTACTGCCAGATTTTCAAACCGGGTATATTCTTTAATAAATGCCAGCTTCACAACACCGACAGGACCATTCCTCTGTTTGGCTATTATCACCTCTGCTATACCTTTATTCTCCTCACTGGGATAATAATATTCCTTCCGGAAAAGTAAAATTACAACATCTGCATCCTGCTCAATTGCTCCTGATTCTCTGAGGTCTGAGAGTTGGGGTCTCCTGTTCTGCCTCTGCTCTGTTGCCCTTGAGAGCTGGCTTATGGCAATCACCGGAATATCAAGTTCCCGAGCCAGGTCTTTCAGACTTCGGGAAATCTCTGAAATTTCCTGCTGCCTGTTCTCTGCTCGTGATAAACTTCTCATAAGTTGCAGATAATCCACAATTAAAAGTTTAATATCATGATGCGCCTTGAGCCTT
>NATI01000045.1 GCA_002085265.1 Candidatus Omnitrophica bacterium 4484_49
ACCTTTAATGCTGGAAAAATTTAGGGAAGCAGGAGTTGAAATTCGGGGATGTAAAAGAACTAAAAAGATAGTTCCCTGGGTTAAAAATGCTCGCGAGAGTGATTGGTATACGGAATATCTTGATTTAATCCTGGCAGTAAGGGTTGTTTCAGGAGTTGATGCTGCAATCGCACACATCAGAAAATATGGAAGTAATCATTCTGATGCTATTGTTACTGAAGATTATGAAACCGCCTGGAAATTCCTGGAAGAAGTTGATTCCTCTGCAGTATATGTTAATGCCTCTACCAGATTTACCGATGGCTATCAGTTTGGTTTGGGAGCAGAAATGGGAATATCTACCGATAAAATCCATGCCCGGGGACCTATGGGACTGGAGGAGCTTACCACCTATAAATATATAATTTTCGGGAATGGCCAGATCAGAAAATAACTTCGGCATCCTGGGTGGTTCATTCGATCCCATACATATGGGGCATTTAATCCTTGCGGAATATGCTCTGGAGGAATATGCGTTAGATAAAATTATTTTCATTCCCAACAGAATTCCCAATCTTAAAAATCCTCCTCAGGCATCTGCTCGCCATCGTTATCTTATGGTGAAACTTGCTATTCAGGATAATCCCAGGTTTGAAATTTCAGGTATGGAAATGAACAGGAAGGGAATATCTTACACTTACGATACTATGGTCAACTTCCACAATGGAAAAATTTTAAGAAGTTAATTAAAGAGATAGAATTTATTGTTGCTGCGAGGTCAGATGCCAAGGTTAAAAAAATCCCCGGCGTCAAATTTCAGGTTCTGAATATTCCGGAAGTTACTATTTCGTCTTCTTACATCCGAGAAAGATTAAAAAGAGGTTTGAGTATAAGATATCTTGTGCCTGATAGGGTGTGGAAATATATTCGGGAATTTAACCTCTACAGATGAATATTCTTCTCCATTTTTTATTTCTGATATTAACTGTGATTTTATCTGCTTTATTCTCAGGTTCAGAAAGTGCTGTATTTTCCCTTACGGAATATGAAAGACAGAAGATAAAACAACGTCATAGAAAAGCAGGAGAATTACTTCAAAAATTCCTGAATAATCCTCCTGAGACCATCTCGTTGATAATTACGGGGAATACTTTTGTAAATACAGTTGCCACCAGCATACTGGGAGCATTATTGGCAGTATTTTATCCTGGCATCTCAATTGTAATATCGATTCTGGTAGTAACCTCCATTATCCTGATTGCAGGTGAGGTTGTTCCTAAGTTGTTTGCACTGCGTATGGTGGAAAGAGTTTCAATATTTGCTGTCTATTTTCTTTCTGTTACTAAATATATCCTTAATCCCTTCAAAACTATATTTACACTCATCGCCTCCACTATCGCATCACATCTGGGCTGGGATATAAATGAAATCCCCCCTAGACCTCTTTTACGTGAAATATACGCTATTGTGAAAGCCGGAGAAGAAAGAGGTATCCTGGAGAGGGGGGAAAGAATTCTGGCTGAAAAAGTGCTGAGTTTTGGTAAAAGATGGGTGAAGGAGATAATGACGCCCAGAGTTGATATCTGTGGATTGGATAAGGGATTTTCTCAAAAAGAGGTTCTAGAGTTTGTGCGAAAGACCAGGCATACAAAGTATCCCGTATACCTTCAGAGTTTAGATAATGTCATCGGGGTAATATATGTTAAGGACCTTTTATTCAAGGATTATACCGACTGGCAGGAGTTAATCCAGCCGATATTTGCAATTCCGGAGTTCACGATGATTGACGAACTCCTGCAAGAATTCAGAGAAAGAGACGAGGAGATCGCTCTGGTTGTGGATGAGTATGGAGGCACTGCAGGACTGGTTACACTGGAGGATATTTTAGAAGAACTGGTAGGAGAAATAGAAGACGAATATAAAAAGGATTTCGGGAAGATAGAGGTGATCGATGAAAATACCATCTCTGTTCCTGGGAATATTTCTTTAAGAGAACTGGGAGAATTATTTAAGGTGCATTTCCACGAGAACTTTTCTACTCTTTCTGGTCTTTTGTTAAGCCTTTTTCAGAAAATACCCTCCAGTGGGCAATCACTGGAATACAAAAATTTTAAGTTTTTTATAGATGAGGTAAGCAGGAATAGGATAAAAAGAGTTACGGTGAAAAGAGAATGGTCGAGTTGATTGCTGTTATTATTTATCTGGTGATATTTCTCGCACTGGCTGGATTTTCATCCGGATATGAGACCGGGATAATATCAGTTCCCCTCTCCACGATAGAAGCACACCGTGAAAGACATAATTCTCACCAGCTATGGTTAATTGAAAAACTCAGGAATCCTGAAAAGCTTGTAAGTGTCACCCTTGTGATTACAAATTTTTCTCTGGCGTCTGCAGTACTGATTTTCTTATATACGTGTATGAAGTTTTTCACCAGGCATTCTTTAGCAGAATTACTGGCTATAATTCTGCTCACTCCTTTAAGTATAATTTTATCTGAAATTTTGCCCAAAAGTTTATTCCGTTCCAAACCGGATTTGATTTTCAAAACCGTTTTTATTTTTAAACCTCTTTATTATCTTTCAATTCCTCTGGTGTATCTGTTTTATTATTTTCCGGCACGAGTAGTAGATGTTTTAAGTGGGAAGCCCATAAGGAGTAGGACAATCAAGACCAAAGAGGAGATAAAAAGTGCAATTACAAAAGGAGAGGAGAAGGGTATATTAGAAGAACATGAAAGGGCAATTTTATATAAAGTTTTCGAACTCGGGAAGAAACAGGTGAAGGAAATTATGATACCCGTAAAAAAGGTGACCAGTCTGGAGAAAGGTTCCACCGTGGATCAGGCATATGAATTATTCAGAGGGCAGAACTTTTCCCGCCTTCCGATTTATGATTCAGAAGAAGAAGAATTTATCGGTTTAGTAAATTATATGGATTTACTTTCAATAGATTACGGAAAGGGTAAGAAAGTTGAGGAGATAATGCATCCCATCATATATGTTGACGATAATACCTATCTTGATGACCTCTTGGTGTTAA
Organism: Candidatus Omnitrophica bacterium 4484_49; assembly: GCA_002085265.1. GTDB lineage: Bacteria > Omnitrophota > Gorgyraeia > Kaelpiales > Kaelpiaceae > 4484-49. Next base: position 3,022 of record NATI01000045.1, read on the forward strand.
TGCTCAGAAATCGCGCTCATTTGGTAGGTATAAGGAATTCTTTAGGTATGTGTGTGGGAATAGTGACTCTGGAAGATGTTTTAGAGGAGATAGTTGGAGAGTATTAGTTGTGTATGGAGTGTGAGGTGAGAAAAATGTTGTATGAAATAGATAAATCTGTTATTATATGCGGGACATGAAGTTAAAGGGTGCTCAGATAGTAGTGGAGGCGTTAAAGAAACAGGGAGTCAAAGATATTTTTGGTATTCCTGGCGGTGCAGTTCTCCCACTTTTTGATGCCCTTTATGATTCCGATTTAAATTTCTATCTCACACGACACGAACAGGCAGCAGCCCACGCTGCAGATGGCTATGCCCGCAGTACTGGAAAAGTGGGGGTGTGTATTGCAACTTCGGGACCAGGTGCTACAAATTTGGTTACTGGGATTGCCACTGCCTATATGGATTCAGTTCCTATAGTTGCAATTACCGGTCAGGTTAAAACTTTTCTAATTGGAAATGACGCCTTTCAGGAAGCAGATACTACAGGGATAACCCGTCCCATCACTAAATATAATTATCTGGTTAAGGATGTTAAAGATTTAGCCAGGACAATTCATGAAGCCTTTTACATTGCATCTACAGGCAGACCGGGCCCAGTTCTTATAGACCTTCCTGTAGATATTGAGATACAGGAAACAGAATTTAAATCCCAGGACCATCCACCACATATAAGAGGATATAGTCCCAAAGTGAAAGGTCATCCTCTTCAGATTAAAAAAGCAGCAGAGATGATTAAGAAATCAAAAAGGCCGGTTATTTATGCCGGGGGAGGAGTGATTATTTCATCAGCCTCAAGTGAACTCAGAAAACTGGCTGAAAAGTGTAAGATTCCAGTAACCACGACTTTAATGGGATTGGGGGCATTTCCTCAGACCCATCCATTATCTCTGGAAATGCTGGGGATGCATGGAACCGTTTATGCTAACCTCGCGATTCAAAACTCAGATTTGATAATTGCAGTTGGTGCCCGATTTGACGATCGGGTTACTGGGAAAATATCTGCTTTCGCTCCTCAAGCGAAGATAATTCATGTAGATATCGATCCTTCTGCTATAAGTAAAAATGTTGTAGTGGATATTCCCATTGTTGGAGATGCCAGAGAGGTATTACGAGAATTGCTTAAAATAGTTGAACCTCCCGATGTTGAGGAATGGCTTAAGCAAATAAAGAAATGGAAAAAGGAATTTCCTTTGAAATATAAAAATGACGGGAGGTTAAAACCTCAGTATGTCGTTCAGAAGATATATGAAGTTACTGAGGGTAAGGCGATAATTACCACTGAGGTTGGCCAGAACCAGATGTGGGCAGCCCACTGGTATAAATTTACAAAACCACGAACATTTATAACTTCAGGAGGATTGGGTACTATGGGATATGGTTTCCCGGCAGCCATCGGAGCCAAGGTGGGTAATCCTGACGCTGTTGTCATAGATATCGCCGGAGATGGTTCTATCCAGATGAATATCCAGGAATTGGCGACGGCAGTAGCTCATGAAATTCCAGTGATAGTGGCGATATTGAACAACCAGTATCTGGGAATGGTCAGACAGTGGCAACAGCTATTTTATAAGGAGAGGTATTCCTATACTTATCTTAAAAATCCAGATTTTGTGAAAGTGGCTGAGGCTTTTGGTGCCATCGGTATAAGAGTTACCAAGAAAAGCGAAGTGGAAACTGCTTTAAAGAAAGCATTAAGAAGTAAGAAAAAACCAGTGGTGATAGATTTCATCGTTGATGAATTTGAGAATGTATATCCCATGGTTCCGGCAGGTGAGGCTATAGACAGAATGATTGGTGGGATGGCATAGTTTGCAGATGGCTTATAGTTTTTAAAGGGAGAAGAGATGAAATATGTGCTTTCGGTTCTGGTAGAGAATAAATTTGGAGTACTGGCTCGGATAGCAGGTTTATTCAGCGCACGAGGTTTTAATATTGATTCTTTAGCTGTGGGAGAGACCGAAGATCCTACTGTTTCAAGGATGACCATTGTGGTGGATGCTGACGAGCGGACTTTTGAACAGGTTAAGAAACAGCTCAACAAACTTATAGATGTCATATCTATCCAGGATTTTACCAAAAAAGATTATGTTGATCGGGAGCTGTTGCTTTTGAAGATGAACCTTACTCCTCAAGCCAGATCTCATATTATTGAAATTGTTGAACTTTTGGAGGGGAGGATTCTTCATGTCGGGACTAAAACTATTTGTGTAGAAATTGTCGGTGACAAGGATAAAATTACAACTGCACTTCAGTTGTTTAAGCCCTATGGGATTAAGGAAGTAATGCGTACGGGGACAGTAGCGATAAGTAAAGATTAACAGGGGGTGAACGATGGCCAAAATTTATTATGATAAGGATGCAGACATAAAATTTATCAGAGGGAAAAAAGTGGCGATAATAGGTTATGGTGCTCAAGGTAGAGCTCAGGCTTTGAACTTAAGAGATAGTGGAGTAAATGTTTTAGTTGCGGAATTAAAGGATACTTCAAATTACAGACAGGCTGTTAAGGATGGTTTCAAGCCTCAATCAGCTCAAGATGTTGCCAAATCGTGTGATGTAATTCAAATGCTCACTCAGGACCATGTACAGCCTTTGGTATATGATGAAATCAGACCCTATTTGAGGAAGGGGATGGCTTTAGGGTTTTCACATGGATTTAATATTCATTTTCATCAAATTGTCCCCCCTGTGGACATTGATGTATTTATGGTTGCTCCCAAGGGACCCGGGACTCTGGTGAGGGATATGTATGTCCAGAAGAAGGGTGTGCCTTGTCTGATAGCAGTATATCAGGACTATACTAAAAAAGCCAAGAAGCTTGCCCTCGCTTATGCCCGAGCAATCGGAGGTACAAAAGCAGGGGCGATTGAAACCACATTTAAGGAAGAAACCGAGACGGATTTGTTCGGAGAGCAGGTGGTGCTGTGTGGAGGAGTTACTGAATTAATTAAGGCGGGATTTGAGACTTTGGTATCAAATGGATATCAACCGGAAATAGCCTATTTTGAATGCCTTCATGAATTAAAGTTGATTGTGGATTTAATTTACAAATATGGGATTCAGGGAATGCGAGAAGTTATTTCTGATACTGCTGAATATGGGGATTATTCTCGAGGAAAAAGAATTATAGATTCCAGGGTGAGAGAAGAGATGAGGAAAATTCTGGCTGAGATTCAATCTGGCGAATTCGCGCGAGAGTGGATTCTGGAAAATAAAGCAAGCAGACCCGTATTTAAGGCAGCCAGAAAACAAGCCCAAGAGCACCTCATTGAGAAAGTTGGGGCGAAGTTGAGAAAAATGATGCCCTGGCTGAAGGAGTAATTTCCTTCCAGTCCGATGATAAAAGAAGCGATCAAGCTTTTATCTCAAACAAAAGACCTCCCCCAGGAGGTTATTTATAATTCCATGCTGGAAATTATGGAGGGTATTGCTACACCTGCCCAAATAGCAGCATTTCTTATGGGATTGAGGTTGAAAGGTGAAACTTCCGAAGAAATTGCAATTTCAGCCAGGGTTATGAGAGAAAAAGCCATAAGAATCTCTCCCAGAGTCGATAAGATGATAGATACCTGTGGGACTGGAGGAGATGGTCTTCATACATTCAATATTTCCACCCTGGTGGCTTTTGCTATTTCCGCCTGGGGAATCGGTGTCGCAAAACATGGAAATCGGTCGGTATCCAGTTCATGTGGAAGTGCTGACCTTATAGAGTCATTGGGCATAAATCTGGAGTTGACTCCCCAGGTACTGGAGAGGGGAATAGAGGAGGTTGGATTTGGATTTTTATTTGCGCCCAGATTTCATCCTGCTATGAAGTATGCTACTCCTGTAAGGAAAGAAATTGGAATACGCACCGTTTTTAATATTTTAGGCCCCTTGGCCAATCCAGCTCAACCCGGTTATCAGATACTGGGGGTTTATAGTGAAAGCCTTCTGGAAATTATCGTTCAAGCGTTGAAAACCCTGGGGCTTAAGTCTGCTATTGTCCTCCATTCTCGAGATGGTATGGATGAAATTTCCATTTTTTCTTCCACCAAGGCTTATATACTTAAAGATGAAAAGATTGAGGAGTTAGAGATAATACCTGAGGAATTCGGCATTCCCAGATATAATTTGAATGATATTGTGGTCTCTTCGAAGCAGGAAGCCGTTGAAAAGGCGGAGAAAGTTTTGAAGGGAGAAGAAGGAGCAGATTTGGATATAGTTTCACTGAATGCTGGTTGGGCTTTATATATTTTAGATGAAGTAGACACACCCCACAAAGGATTTCAAGAAATAAAGAAGCTGTTCAAGGATGGAACGGTTTTGAAAAAAGTCCGAGAAATAAAAGATTATTATAAAAATGCCATTTCTGGATAAGATAATTGAAAGTAAAAGAGCACACCTGGAGGAGTTGAAAAAAGAGGCTCCGTTAACTGAAATTAAAAAGCAATTAAAGAATTCGTCTTTTAAAGAATCCAAATTTTTATCTGCAATCCAGAATCCAGATACAGAGGTTAAAATTATCGGTGAGATAAAGAGAAAGTCTCCTTCTGGTGGCGAGATTTTAGATAGGGCACAGGATATATTGGAGATTGCCAGAGTATATAAAGCCAATGGGATAGTTGCTTTGTCGGTGCTTACGGAGAAAGAATTTTTTGATGGAGATGTCAGTGATTTGAAGTTAATATCCGAAAACATCGATTTTCCTATTTTAAGGAAGGACTTCATAATTGAAGAATATCAGATATATGAGAGTAAATTATATGGCTCTCATGCTGTACTACTTATTACCAGAATACTTGATGATGTAACCCTTAAAAAATTTG